>CATPAO010000040.1 GCA_955652025.1 Casimicrobiaceae bacterium | reverse complement strand
GCGGCGGCTCGGCGGTGACTGCTTTCGCCGGCGGCGCGTAGAGTTCGTCGGTGACCGGCTCGGGCTTGCGGTTTTGCCACGAGACCGAAACGATCAGCACGTCGAGGAACACGAGATTGACGGCGATCGCGAGCGCGAGTGCGGTCCACCGGCCGCGCGGACCGTGCGGGCGATGCGGCCGATCGTGCGGCGCCATCAGGTGGTCGGTCGCACCAGCAGGCCGACCTTTTTCACGCCGTTGCGCTGCAGGAGGTCGAGGATCTCGATCACGTCCTGGTAGCGCGCACTCCCATCCGCCCTAATGACGACCGCCTGGTCCTTCCGGCCCTGTTTGTCGAGGATGCTCGCGACCAGTTGCTCGCGCGTGACGCGCGATTCGGTTGAGCCCGTCGACTTGTCGAGCAGCGCCAGAGTTTTGTTCGGTCCGAGCGAAACCTCGAGTGGATTGACCGGAACAATTGGCTTGCTGCCGACGGTTGGCAGCTCGATCTCGCCGGGGCTCACCAGCGGCGCGGTGACCATGAAGATCACGAGCAACACCAACATCACGTCGATGTACGGGACGACGTTGATCTGGTTGATGTGCTTGCGCGGGCGCCGCATGGGGTCACGCTTGCCGCTGCAGGATGTTCGAAAACTCTTCGATGAACGTCTCGTAGCGCACCGCGAGCCGGTCGACGTCGTGCGTGTAGCGGTTGTACGCGACGACGGCGGGAATCGCGGCGAACAGGCCTATCGCGGTCGCGATCAACGCCTCGGCGATGCCGGGCGCGACGCTGGCGAGGGTCGCCTGGCTGACGTTCGCGAGCCCGCGAAACGCGTTCATGATCCCCCATACGGTGCCGAACAGCCCGATGTAGGGAGACACCGAGCCGACGGTGGCGAGGCCTGCGAGATTCGCCTCGAGCGCGTCGATCTCACGCTGGTACGCGGCGCGCATCGCGCGACGCGCGGCGTCGAGCGTCACGGCCGACGCGCTCCCTTGCCGCCGGTGCTTCTGATATTCGCGAAATCCGGCGGTGAAGATGTGCTCCAGTCCGCCGCCGACGCGCGCCTCTTTGGCGTGCTGAAAGAGCTCGGAGAGTTCGCCGCCTTTCCAGAACTCGTCCTCGAATTGGTCGGTTTCGCGCGAGGCGCGCTTCAGTTGGAACAGCTTGAGAAAGATCTGCCACCACGACCAAAGGGACAGCACGGCAAGCAGCACGATCACCGCCTGCACGATGAACGACGCGTGCAGGATCAGGTTAACGAACGACAGGTCGGGATGGACGTTCACGCGGATTTATCGGGGACCTCGGCAGGTCCCCCGCCCTTCGACCCGGACGTTCCGCGCATCGTTCAGTGGCGCCGTCATTCGCTCGGGAAGAGATCCGCCGCCGCACCGGGCGTAGGCGGCGCAAGTCCGAAGTGGCGGTAAGACAGCGCGGTGGCGATGCGGCCGCGTGACGTGCGTTGCAGGAAACCCTGCTGAATCAGGAACGGCTCGAGCACATCTTCGATCGTGTCGCGCTCCTCGCCGATCGCCGCGGCGAGGTTGTCGACGCCGACCGGACCGCCGTCGAACTTGGACAGGACGGTATGCAACAGCTTGCGATCCATGACGTCCAACCCCGACGCATCGACGTCGAGCATCGACAGCGCCGCGTCGGCCACTTTGCGCGTGACCTCGCCGTCGGCGCGGACCTCCGCGTAATCGCGGACCCGCCGCAGCAATCGATTGGCGATCCGCGGCGTGCCGCGCGCGCGCCGCGCGATCTCGTGCGCGCCGTCGGGGTCGACCTCGATCCGCAGCAGTTGCGCCGAGCGCGCGACGATCCGTGTCAATTCTTCGGCCGTATAGAACTCGAGCCGCGCCACGATGCCGAAGCGATCGCGCAGAGGATTGGTCAGCATGCCGGCGCGCGTCGTCGCACCGATCAGCGTGAACGGCGGCAGGTCGAGTTTGACGCTGCGCGCCGCCGGACCCTCGCCGATCATGATGTCGATCTGGAAATCCTCGAGCGCGGGGTAGAGAATTTCCTCGACAATCGGCGATAGCCGGTGAATCTCGTCGATGAACAATACATCGCGTGGCTCGAGATTGGTGAGGATCGCCGCCAGATCGCCCGGACGCTCCAGCACGGGACCGGACGTCTGGCGAAGGTTGACGCCGAGCTCGTGCGCCACGATATGCGACAGCGTTGTCTTGCCGAGGCCGGGCGGGCCGAACAACAGCACATGGTCGAGCGCCTCCGCGCGTTTTCGCGCCGCCTCGATGAAGATTCCGAGCTGATTGCGGATCTTCTCCTGGCCGATGTATTCGCCGAGCTCGCGCGGCCGAAGCGCGCGCTCGAACGCCTCCTCCTGCGGGCTCGCCGGCTTGCCGCCCACCACGCGCTTCAGCTCGTCGTTCTCGATCATGGCGGGTGAGTGTAGCAGCGCGCTCGCGCTACGCCTTGGAGAGCAGCTTCAACGCCTGGCGGATCCCGTCGGTCACCGCCACGGCGTCGGGCAATTGCTTGATCGCGGCGACCGCCTCCTTGTCGCTGTAGCCGAGCGACAAAAGCGCATGCAGCACGTCGGACGACGCGGGTGGCGGCCGATGGACGCCGACGGCCGTCGTTAGATCGGCGCCGAGCTTGTCCTTCAATTCGAGCAGAATCCGCTCGGCGGTCTTCTTGCCGATACCCGGAATCTTGGTCAGGCGGCCGGTCTCCTGCAGCGTGATCGTTTGCGCCAATTCGGCCACCGACAAACCGGAGAGGACCGAGAGCGCAATCTTGGCGCCGATGCCGTTCACCCGGACGAGCTGCCTAAATGCGCGCCGCTCCGCCTCGCTGCCGAAGCCGTAAAGCAGGTGCGCATCCTCGCGCACGACGAGATGCGTGAAAAGCATCACGCGTTCGCCGGTCGCGGGCAGGTTGTAGAACGTGCTCATCGGCACGTCGACCTCGTACGCGACGCCCTGGACGTCGAGCAGGAGTTGCGGCGGATTCTTTTCGAGCAGGGTGCCGGAGAGGCGACCGATCATGGGGGTCCATTATCCCACGCGCGCGCGCGTCCCATATCGAAGATCACCGCCCGCGGGCGGCGCTTAAGCACAGGCATCAGCGCGAGATCAAGCGACCGCTACGCATTCGATAGCCGCCGCGGGCGAGCCCGCCGCTGCCCGTCGAGGCATGCGCGTGACAAATGGCGGTGGCGAGCGCATCGGCGGCATCCGGCTGCGGGGTACCGGGGAGCTGCAACAACCGGCGCACCATTTCTTGCACCTGCGGCTTCAACGCGCGCCCGCCGCCGACGACCGATTGCTTGACCTGGCCGGCCGTATACTCGGTGACCGGCAGTCCTGCCAACACCGCGGCGGCGATCGCGGCGCCGCGCGCCTGGCCGAGCAGGAGCGTCGAGTTCGGATTGACGTTGACGAATACCTTCTCGATCGCGACTTCCGCCGGCTCGATCTCCGCGATCACGTGCGCGAGGTCGCGCGCGATCACGCCGAGCCGAGTCGGCAGACTCGTTCCGGTCGCGCGAATGCAACCGCTGGTGATGTACACCAGTGTGTTACCACGGATCTCGAGAATGCCAAAGCCGGTAATGCGCAGCCCAGGATCGATGCCGAGAATTCGGCGGACGGCAGCCGGCGCGGCGGGGCGCCGCGCGTTCAATCGACGAGCACCGCCGACGTGTAGACCTCCTGCACGTCGTCGAGCGCTTCCAGCGCGTCGATGAGCTTCTGCATTCTTTGCGCGTCGTCGCCGCGCATTTCGACTTCGACGTTGGGCTTCATCGTGACCTCGGCGAACGCCGGCTTGAGTCCCGATTTGGCAAGCGCATCCTTGACCGGAACGAAATCGTACGGGCCGGTGATCACTTCGACGCTGCCGTCCTCCTGCGTGAGCACG
>CATPAO010000039.1 GCA_955652025.1 Casimicrobiaceae bacterium | reverse complement strand
GCGCTTCATCGTTTGATGCCAATTGGGTGGCATCAGAAGCCGCGCGACGAAATCTCTCACGCGCCTGGTCGGCTTCCGACCCCCTGCCGGAACGCTGCCACTTCGACAACAAGCCCATAGGTAGGATTTGCAGGAAGATGGCCCGAAAGACATTCGGCGGATTGCTATCCACCCTTCGCCGCGGCGACGACCTTTTCGGCCGCCTCGGCCATGTTGTCGGCGGTGATGATCGGCAATCCTGATTCGGCAATCATTTTCTTGCCGAGCTCTTCGTTCGTGCCCTTCATCCGCACGACCAGCGGCACCTTGAGCCCCACGGCCTTCGTCGCGGCGATGACGCCTTCGGCGATCACGTCACAACGCATGATGCCGCCGAAGATATTGACGAGAATCGCCTTGAGATGAGGATTGCGCAGCATGATCTTGAACGCTTCGGTCACTTTTTCGGCCGTCGCGCCACCGCCCACGTCGAGGAAGTTGGCGGGCTCGCCGCCGTACAGCTTGATCACGTCCATCGTCGACATCGCGAGCCCCGCGCCATTCACGAGACAGCCGATGTCGCCATCGAGCGAGATGTAGGAAAGGTCGAACTTCGAGGCTTCGATCTCCGCGGGATCCTCCTCGTCCAAATCACGCATCGCGACGATGTCCGGATGGCGATATAGCGCGTTCGAATCGAAATTGAGTTTGGCGTCGAGCGCGATCACCTTGCCGTCGCCGGTCAGGATCAGCGGATTGATTTCGGCGAGCGACGCGTCTGTCTCGTCGAACGCCTTGTACAGGGACTGCAGCATCGTGCGCGCCTGTGGAACGCTCGAGTCGGGAATACCGATTTTGCGCGCGACGTCGTCGGCCTCGGCATCGGTGAGACCCTTGCCGGGATCGATGAACACCTTGTGAATTTTTTCCGGCGTTTTCGCGGCGACTTCTTCGATGTCCATGCCGCCTTCGGAGCTCGCCATCAGCGTGACGCGCTGCGTCGCGCGATCGACAACCATGCCGACGTAAAACTCCTTGCGGATGTCCACGCCGTCCTCGATCAACAGACGCCGCACCTTCTGTCCCGCCGGCCCGGTCTGGTGCGTCACCAGCTGCATGCCGAGAATCTTGCCGGCGAGTTCGCGCACTTCGTCGAGCGACTTCGCGAGTTTCACGCCGCCGCCCTTGCCGCGGCCTCCCGCGTGGATTTGTGCTTTGACGACCCACACCGGGCCGGGAAGCGATTGCGCGGCTTTGACGGCCTCGTCGACCGAGAAGACCGGTATCCCGCGCGGAACCGCCATCCCGTATCGGCGAAAAATTTCCTTGCCTTGGTATTCGTGAATCTTCACGTTGCGATCCTTGTTGGCGGAACGATTTGTCGCGCGCGAATCATGCCGCGCCGCGATACCACTTCGGGTAGTACTCGCGCACGGTATCGGTCGTCGTTTTGAGCGCGTGACAGCGATCGAGCTGGAACGGTTTGTCGGCGCCATCGTCCTCGCGCTTCAATCCGGCGAACGTTTGCACGGCGGCCGTTGGCAGGTAGCCCAAAAGCTCCGTCAAATGGGTACAGCCGTCGACGCCGCCCATCGTGTCGTGCAGCTGCTTGCGAACGCCGCGGACCAGATTGGCCCCCACAAGCGTGGCATACGCGGGTCCGATGCGATCGCACGCGCCGGGATAAGGCATCTGGTCGGTCTGGGCCTCGATCGCGTGAATCGTGAACGCGCGGTCGATCGTCACGCGCACGTGCATGTCGTGGATGGGCAGGCCGGCCGCGCGCACGCCGGTCAGCAATTCGAAATCGCGATCCTTGGTGTCGGCAAGATGCGCGTCGATGTCGTACAAACCATCGCTCCGCTGAAAGCCTTCGTACGTGACGCGGCGGAGGTGCAGGCGCGCGCGGGAAACGGTGGGGGGCGAAAGAGGCATGGGGGCGCTCGAAGCACTTTCGAGTCCCGTTGGCGACTGCCCGGGCGGCCGGAAGCGCGATAGCGGCTAAAATGCGCCGCAGACGTCGAATTCTAAGCGGCGCAGCGGCCCCGCCGCAACCCGATCCCGGAGAGTATCTCGATGCCGTTCGTCCTCGCGCTCGATCAGGGCACGACGAGTTCCCGCGCGATCCTCTTCGACGAGGCCGGTTCGGTCCGCGCGTCGGCGCAACAGGAGTTTCGGCAGATTTTCCCGCGACCCGGTTGGGTCGAGCACGATCCGACCGAAATCTGGGCAACGCAATCGGGCGTTATGCGCGAGGCGCTCGCCAAAGCCGGCGGCGGAGCAAACGACGTCGCCGCGCTCGGCATCACGAATCAGCGCGAAACGACCGTCGTGTGGGAGCGCGCGACCGGGCGGCCGATCGCCAACGCGATCGTCTGGCAGGACCGGCGCACCGCGGCGATGTGCGACGACCTCCGCGCCGCGGGCAAGGCGGCGACGTTCGCCGCCAAGACTGGGCTCGTGCTCGACGCCTACTTTTCGGGGACCAAGCTTCGCTGGCTACTCGACAACGTGCCTGGCGCACGGGCGCGCGCCGCCAAGGGCGAATTGGCGTTCGGCACGATCGACACGTGGCTCATCTGGCAACTGACCGAAGGCCGCGTCCACGTCACCGACGCTTCCAACGCCAGCCGCACGCTCCTCTACAACATCCATACCGGCGACTGGGACGACGGGTTGCTTAGCTTGCTGGACATCCCGCGCGATGTGCTTCCCGCGGTCGTCGCGTCGTCCGGCGTTTGCGCGGAGACGAAGATCGACGGTGCCGCCGTTCCGATCGCGGGAATCGCCGGCGATCAGCAGGCCGCGCTGTTCGGGCAGGCCTGCCTCGATCCGGGACTCGCGAAGAATACGTACGGCACCGGGTGTTTTTTGTTGCTCAACACCGGGGCGAGGGCCGTCGCGTCCGCGAACAATTTGGTGACGACTGTGGCATGGAAGCGCGACGGAGAACTCACCTACGCGCTCGAAGGCAGCGTATTCATCGGAGGTGCCGTCGTGCAATGGCTGCGCGATGGTCTGAAGATTATCCGCAGCGCGGCCGAGGTCGAACCTCTGGCCGAAAGTGTGGCCGACAACGGCGGCGTCTATCTGGTTCCCGCGTTCGCCGGCCTCGGCGCGCCACATTGGGACGCCTACGCGCGCGGTGCCATCTTCGGATTGACGCGTGGGGCAACCGGCGCGCACCTGGCGCGAGCTGCGCTCGAATCGATCGCGTTCCAAAGCGCCGAAGTGCTCGACGCGATGCAAAAGGACGCCGGCATCACGCTGACCGAATTGCGCGTCGATGGCGGCGCGACCACGAACAACTTATTGATGCAGTTCCAGGCCGATCTGCTGGGCGTTCCGGTCGTTCGGCCCAAGGTGCTCGAGACGACCGCGCTCGGCGCCGCGTATCTCGCCGGACTCGCCACCGGCTACTGGAAGAGCACCGACGACATCCGCACCAACTGGCAGGTCGACCGGCGATTCGACCCGCGGCTACAACGTGACAGGATTGCCGAGATGCGCGGGCGGTGGGACAAGGCGGTCGCGCGGGCGAAGGCGTGGGTATAGATATTGCGAGGCTCATCGTTTCGAGACGTGCAGTCGACCAATATCCTATGGAGTGTCGGTGAACACCGTGAACCAACCATCACCCATCCAGACCGATCGTATGATCGAGGAAGGGAACGATCTGGAGGACAGGGGTCAATTCGAGGAAGCACTCGCCCGCTATCGCGAGGCCGTCGCGGCGGCACCCGATAACCCGCGCGCGCATCTCAACCTGGGCAATGTGCTTCGAAGACTCGATCGCTTCGACGAAGCCAAGATCGAGTTCCGCGAGACGCTGCGCCTCGTCCCCGATTTCTTTCCGGCGCACTTCAATCTCGGAACGCTGCTGGCGGGCCAGAGCGAAAGCATCAGCGCCGAGAAAAGCCTGCGCGTAGCCCTGCGGCTCCGACCCGATCTTCCCGACGTCTTCATCGCCCTTGCCGATGTGCTCGACTCGACGGGGCGCACCGAAGAAGCCACATCTCTTTTGCGTCGAGCGCTCGCGTTAGACGGCAAACATGCCGGCGCAGCGCTGAATCTTGGTCAGCTCCTCTTGAGACAGGGCCTGTTCGACGACGCGGAGAGTTGCCTGATGCAAGCCCGACATCTTGACCCGACGGCTCTTATCACGCATACGCTGCTCGCCGAACTGTATATGCGGACAGGCCGAATCGACGACGCCGGCGCATCGTATCGCGCGGCCTTTGCGCACGAGCCGAAGTTCATTCACGGCTACTCGGCCCATCTGTTTTCGTTGAACTTCCGTACCGACTTGAGCGCGAGAGCCATCTTCGGCGAACACCGGGCTGCGGGTCTCGCCATGGAGGACGTGGTCGGCGCGCCTTACCTACACTGGCCGAACGACCGCGATCCCGAGCGAATACTCAATGTCGGTTACGTGTCGGGCGACTTTCGCGTCCATCCGGTCAGCACGTTTCTGCGTGCCGTGTTCGACAATCACGACCCGAGCCGCTTCCGCATTTATTGTTATTCGGCATATGGCAAGGGCGATCACGTCACGGAGTCGATTAGGAAGGCGGCGCAGGGTTGGCGGGAAATCGGCGGCGTCAACAACGCGCT
>CATPAO010000038.1 GCA_955652025.1 Casimicrobiaceae bacterium | reverse complement strand
GTTGTCCGCGCGTCCGCAGCGAGGTGTTCATCGCCGGGAGCCAGCCACTGCAGATCTGCCACATCCACGGCAACGGCCGGACACTGGTTTCGGGCTGGGATCCCGTGCAGCAGCAGACTGCGCCCACCGCGGCGCCCGCGTCCGGGACCAGCACGGAAGTGGCGGCGGTCCAAAGCAGCCAGCCGGTCGATCCGTCGACGGGCTTCATCAGGTTCCACACTTCGACGACGGATTTCGGTTGCGCCGCGCCATCTTCGCGAAGCATCGCGGTAAATCGCACGCTCGCCACGTGTTGCGGGCCCTCGGTCGCAACTTCGAGAATGTCAGCATCGAGCGCGACGACCTCGGTGGCGACGTGCGTGCCGCGTTGATCGAGATCGCGCTCGACTTCGGCGAACATTTCGGGCGTCATCACGTCGGACAGCCCGGCGCGGTCATCCTGGTCGTAAGCCGCCTGCAGGCGGCGGAATTGCGCCTTTGCTTGTTGCAGGAACGGCGCCGGATTGAAACCCGGCGGCAGCGATGGCGCCGGCGCAACGTTCGTCGCGCCGCCCCACGTCGGCTCGAAGCGCGCGCGCGCGACGGGACCGGATGCGTCGATCGTGGTCGGGAAGCGGCCGCCGATCTGTGGACCGGCCGCGACCGCACGTCGCGCGAACAGCATCCGGATCAGGACGAACGCGCCGACGGCGAGCAGCGCGAGCAACAGAATACTTCCGAACGATTCCGAGAGTCCGAAGTGCGACAACAGCGCAGCCAAACCGATGCCGGCCGCGATTCCGGCCAGTGGGCCGAGCCAACGCGATGCGCCGGTAACCGGCGGTGTCGGACGCGCGGTGGACCCAGCGCCGGGTTGCGCGGGCATCACCGGATTGGATGCCGCGCCGGGCTGCGTGGGCGCGCGTGCCGCCGAAGGCGGCGCAATGCTCTGGCGCTGCGCACCGATACTGCTGCCGCCACCCAAACGTCTAGCGTCGACGCCGTCGGAAGCAACGAGGGACACGGCCGCCGCGAGCATGACGGCAATGAGGGCAAAGGGCTTCATCATAAGATTCTCCGTTGCAGCGGAAGCGGACTTCGGTGCCGCAATAATCAAGATAAGTCCACGGCGCGCAAAGTTCAAACCGGCGCGCCGCCGGCGCGCTATTGTCTAATAGACACGCCCGATGTGCAGTGCCACGACGCCGGCCGCCAGATTGTGATAGTCGATCTGGTCGAATCCGGCGTCCGCCATCATTTGCCGCAACGACTCCTGGTCCGGGTGGACGCGGATCGACTCGGCGAGATAGCGATAACTAGCCTCGTCGTCGGTCACGAGCTTGCCGAGGCGCGGCAGCACGTTGAAGCTGTACCAATCATACGCCGGCGCGAGCGGTCCCCATACGCGCGAGAATTCGAGCACCAGCGCGCGGCCGCCGGGCTTCAGCACGCGCCGCATCTCCGCGAGTGCCGTGTCCTTGCGCGTGACATTGCGCAACCCGAATGCAATCGACACGCAGTCGAAGGTCGCAGTGCGAAACGGCAGCGCCTCCGCGTTGCATTGCACGGTCGGCAGCAGCAGGCCGCGATCGATCAGCTTGTCGCGGCCCGCGGCAAGCATCGCGCCGTTGATGTCGGTGTGGACGACGCAGCCGGTGTCAAGGACGCGCTGGCCGAACAATCGCGCCAAGTCGCCCGTTCCGCCCGCCAGGTCGAGCACGCTCGAGCCGGCGCGCACCGCGGACATTTCGACCGCGAAACGTTTCCACGCCCGATGCAATCCCGCCGACATCAGGTCGTTCATCAGGTCGTACTTGCCTGCGACGGAGTCGAACACGCCGCGCACGCGTCGCGTTTTCTCCTCGGGCGAAACCTGCTCGTAGCCGAATTGCGTCGGTTCGGTCATCGCGATTACCGGTCAACCCGCATCGCGACTCGCGCCCGCCGCGGCCATCCGTTGCAGATAACGCTGCCACAGCTCGTCTTGGCGCGCACCGAGATCGTAGAGGTAGTCCCACGAGTAAATGCCCGTATCGTGCCCGTCGGAAAACGTCGGACGAAGCGCGTAGTGGCCGACAGGCTCGACGTCCTTGATCGTCACGTCGCGCTTGCCGATTTGCAAGATTTCCTGGCCCGGACCGTGTCCGCGCACCTCGGCCGACGGCGAATGCACACGCAGGAATTCGTAGGGAAGACGGAACGCGCGGCCATCGGCGAAAACGAGCTCCAGCACGCGCGAGGCCTGGTGCAGCTTGATTTCGGTCGGTAGCGGGGTGGAGGCGTCGAGGCCGCCCATGTCGATGACAAAGGAACGTGTGCTATGGCTGGACGATCAGCCTAGCACACCGAGGCGACCAAGGTCGGGCCTTTAGCCGCTCTCGCGGGCGGGTTAGATCCGGGTCAGATCTGGTTCTGCTGCGTCGCGTCCGGCACGATGTCGAGATTGCCGATCCCGGAAAATACGTTGCGCCCTTTCGCTTCCTTGCCATGCAGCTTGATCGCGAGCCGCAGGTCGTTCAGCGAATCTGCATTGCGGAGCGCATCTTCGTAACTGATGAGGTTGGCTTCGTACAAGTCGAACAGCGACTGGTCGAACGTCTGCATGCCGAGCTCGCGCGACTTCTTCATGATCTCCTTGATGCCGGCGATGTCGCCTTTGAAGACCAGATCCGAAATCAGCGGAGAGTTCAGCATGACCTCGACCGCTGGAACACGGCCGCGGCCGTCGCGGCGCGGGATCAGCCGTTGCGCGACAAACGCGCGGATGTTGAGCGACAGGTCCATCAGAAGCTGCGGCCGGCGATCCTCGGGGAAGAAATTGATGATGCGGTCGAGCGCCTGGTTCGTGCTGTTGGCGTGCAGCGTCGCCAGGCACAGGTGGCCGGTCTCGGCGAACGATATCGCGTAGTGCATCGTCTCGCGATCGCGCACTTCGCCGATCAGGATCACGTCGGGCGCCTGGCGCAGCGTGTTCTTGAGCGCCGTGTGCCAGGAGTCGGTGTCGACCCCGACCTCGCGTTGCGTGATGACGCAGTTCTTGTGGGGGTGCACGTACTCGACCGGGTCCTCGATGGTGATGATGTGGCCG
>CATPAO010000037.1 GCA_955652025.1 Casimicrobiaceae bacterium | reverse complement strand
GGTTCGCGCAGGAGCATCCGCGGCTCGTCGCGATCGAATCGATCGGCAAGAGCCACGAAGGACGCGATATCTGGGTGGCGACCGTCACCAATGTCGGCACCGGTCCGGCGTCCGAAAAGCCTGCGTTCTGGGTCGACGGCAATATCCACGCGACCGAAGTCGCCGCGTCGGCAGCGAATCTGTACTTCCTCCACACGCTCGTCACGCAATACGGAGCCGATCCCGACGTGACGCGCGTCCTCGACACCCGGACGTTCTATATCTGTCCGCGGATCAATCCCGACGGTGCGGAATGGGCGCTCGCCGACCACCCGAAATGGATCCGTTCGAGCACGCGACCGTATCCGTACGACGAAGAGGAGATCGAGGGCCTGCGCGTCGAGGACATCGACGGCGACGGCCGCATTTTGCAGATGCGGATTCCCGATCCGAACGGCATCTGGAAAGCGCATCCGGACGAGCCGCGTCTGATGATTCGCCGCGATCCGGTCGAGACCGGCGGGACGTACTACCGGATCCTGCCGGAAGGCCGCTTCGACGAGTATGACAAATTCACGCTGCGCATCAAAAAGCCACAACAAGGGATTGATCTCAACAGGAATTTTCCCGGGAGTTGGCGTCAGGAATTCGAGCAGCTCGGCGCGGGGCCTTATCCGGCGTCGGAGCCTGAAGTGCGCGCCGTCGTCGACTTTATCGTGCGCCACCCGAACTTGACCGGCGGTACGTCGTTCCATACCTGGAGCGGCGTGCTGCTCCGCCCGTTCGAGCACACCCCCGACGAGGAGATGGATGCCGAGGACCTGTGGGTCTACAAGGCGGTCGGCAAGAAAGGCACCGAGCTCACCGGGTATCCCAACATTTCCGTCTATCACGAGTTCCGTTACCACCCGAAATCGGTGATCGGCGGCACGTTCGACTGGGTCTACGAGCATCTCGGTATGTTCAGCTGGGTCGTCGAGATCTGGTCGCCGATGCGCGAGGCCGGTATCACCGATTACAAGTACATCGACTGGTTTCGCGATCATGAACCCGACGACGATCTCAAGCTGATCCGCTGGAGCGATGCGAAGCTCGACGGCGTTGCGCACGCGGGATGGAAGCCGTTCGACCATCCGCAGCTCGGCAAGATCGAGCTGGGCGGCTGGGACCGCTTCCACGCGTTCTCGAATCCACCTTCGAAGCTGCTCCTGCGCGAGCTCGCTCGCTTTCCGAAATGGCTGATCTGGCAGGCGCTCATTTCGCCGAAGCTCGAGTTGCTGCACGCTGGCGCGGAGAGCGTCGGCGATGAAGCTTGGAAGGTGACGCTGGTCGTGCAAAACACCGGCTGGTTGCCAGCATACGTGTCCAAGCGCGCGCTGGCGCGCAAGGTGGTCCGCGGACTGGTCGCCGAAATCGCATTGCCCGAAGGCGCGACGCTCGCATCGGGCAAGCTCCGGCACGACGCCGGCCAGCTCGAGGGAAAGGCGTACAAGCACACGGGCGTGTCGTTCTGGCCGGATTATCATGTGACCGACGATCGGATGAAGCTCGAATGGGTCGTCGTCGCGAAACCCGGTACCACGGTAAAGCTGACGGCGCGGCACGAACGCGCCGGCACCGTGCGCGCCGACATCACGCTCGGATAACGTACGCGACGCGGTCGCAGGAGCCTCGATGAGCCGGCGAATGGGATGCGCAATCGGGGCGTCGATCGGGGATCATGTTGCGCCGCCCACGGGCGACCGCTTCGGACCGGACACGCGGATTCCCGCGATCATCATCTCGCCGTTCGCGAAGCGCGCCTACGTCGATCACAGGCCCTACGATACGACGTCGATCATCAAGTTCATCACCCGGCGATTCGCGCTCGAGCCGCTGCCTGGTGTGCGCGCGGGCGCGGGCGATCCCACGAATGCGTTCGATTTCGGCGGCTGATGCCGCGAAGACCGGATTGGCCGCGATTCCGCGCGGCGTGTGGGCGCTGGGCGTCGTCAGCCTGTGCATGGACCTGTCCTCCGAGCTCGTGCATGCGCTGCTGCCGCTCTACATGGCGGTGGGGCTCGGCGCCAGCACGCTGACGATCGGCATCGTCGAGGGCATTGCCGAAGCGATCGCACTCATCGTCAAGGTGTTTTCCGGTGTCCTGTCGGATCTGTTTCGCCGGCGCAAGCCGCTGGTGCTGCTGGGCTACGGCTTGGCGGCGCTCACCAAGTTCGTCTTTCCGTTGGCGCCGTCGCTGGGATGGGTGATCGCTGCCCGCTTCGCCGATCGGGTCGGCAAGGGCATTCGCGGCGCGCCGCGGGATGCGTTGATCGCCGACATCACGCCGGCGCACGTTCGTGGCGCGAGCTTCGGCTTGCGCCAGGCGCTGGACACGGTCGGCGGGATCGGCGGCCCGTTGCTGGCGCTTGCGGCGATGGCGTATTTCGCCGGCGAATTCCGCTCCGCGTTCTGGGTCGCCGTGGTTCCCGCGATTCTCTGCGTTGCCGTGCTGCTGTTTGGCGTCGAGGAGCCGGCGGTCGTCGGCGCGGCGAACGGGCGCAAGGCGCCGCTCCGTCTTTCCGATGCGCGGCGTCTTTCCAAAGGCTATTGGGGTGTCGTCATCGTCGCGGCGGTGCTGACGTTGGCGCGCTTCTCCGAAGCGTTTCTGGTGCTGCGGGCGCAAAACATCGGACTCAGCGTGTCGACCGCGCCTTGGGTCATGGTGTTCATGTCGACGGTATACGCGATCGTCTCGTATCCGGCCGGCGCCGCGGCGGATCGCGGTCGCGGCGCGCAACTCCTGTGGGGCGGGCTGATCGCGCTGGTCGCGGCGGATCTGGTGCTCGCGGAGGCGCGCGGACCGTGGACCGTATTCGCCGGCGCGACGTTGTGGGGACTGCACATGGGGCTGACCCAGGGACTGCTCGCCGCGCTGGTCGCGAGCGAGGCCCCCGACGACTTGCGCGGCACGGCATTCGGCGTATTCAACCTCGTGTGCGGCATCGCGCTGCTGTTCGCGAGCGCGCTGGCCGGATGGCTTTGGGACGCATTCGGTCCGCGATACCCGTTCTTCGCTGGCGCCGTGCTGGCATTCGCCGCACTCGTCGCGCTGATCGCGCGCGGACGCGGCGTCGGCAAGCTCGCGCCGTAACCGTCGTGCCGCACGCGTAAGATCGGGCGCGCATACTCCGACCATTGACGGCGGCCCGCGGGGTCGCCGCCCGTCCCGGAGTTTTCGTCATGCCCGACCCGATTCACGCCACCGCGCCTGCGCCCGCCGCCGCGCCGTTGTATTACCGGCACCGGTTGCCGGTGCGGATCATGCATTGGATCAACGTCGTCGCGCTGACGATCCTGCTGATGAGTGGATTGCAGATCTTCAACGCGCACCCGGCGCTCTACTGGGGCAGGTCGTCATACAGTGGCCGGCCGGCGATTCTCGAAATCGGCGCGGCGGACAAGGGCGAGCAAGGCGCGGTCGGCTATACGCGGCTCTTCGGCCGCGAATGGAACACGACTGGCGTGCTGGGTCTGTCGACGTCGCCCGACGGACGTCTCGCCGCGAAGGCCTTTCCGTCCTGGATCACGATTCCAGACGGGCAATGGCTGTCGATGGCGCGGTCGTGGCATTTCTTTTTCGCTTGGGTCTTCGTCATCAACGGGATCTGCTACCTGATCTACTCGTGGCGGAGCCGCCATCTCGCCCGCGATCTCGCGCCGACTCGAGGGGAGCTTGCGACCATCGGACAATCGATCAAGGACCACCTGCGCTTCAAACACGAGTCCGGCGAGGCGGCGAAGCGCTACAACGTGCTGCAAAAGCTCGCTTATCTCGCAGTCATCTTCGTCCTGCTGCCGCTGATCGTCCTGATGGGACTTGCGATGTCGCCGCGCGTCGACGCGCTGGTCGCCGGATGGGTCGACCTGTTCGGCGGACGACAGTCGGCGCGCACGATTCATTTCATCGTTGCGTGGCTCATCGTCCTCTTCGTGTTGATCCACGTGTTCCAGGTCATCGTCACCGGTGTGTGGAACAACCTGCGCTCGATGATCACCGGGCGCTACCGTGTTCCGCCGGAGGCGTCGCATGAATAGACTCGTGATTCCGCCGCGCCGCCGTTTTCTGGCTCGCGCCGTCGCGGCGGCCGGCACGCTGTTCCTGGCGGGCTGTCAAAAACTGTCGCAGAGCGACTGGTTCCCCAAGGTGTTGAGCGCCGGCGAAAAATTGAGCGCCTCCGCCGGCACGCTGATCGTTCCGCGCAAGGCGATGGCGCAGGAGTTCTCCGAAGCGGATCTTTCGCCTACGTTTCGAAGCAACGGCACGTCGCGTCCCGACAATCCGGCCTACGAGGCGCTCGCCGCCAACGGCTTCGCCGCGTATCGGCTGCAAGTCGACGGTCTCGTCGCGTTGCCGCGCAACTTCTCCCTCGCCGAATTGCGTGCGCTGCCGTCGCGCACACAGATCACGCGCCACGATTGCGTCGAGGGCTGGAGCGCGATTGGCAAGTGGACGGGGACGAAGCTCGGCGCGCTGCTCGATGTCGTCCAGCCGAGGCCGGAGGCGCGCTATGTCGTGTTCCATTGCGCCGATCCGATGGAAGAAGACGGCACGATGCCGTATTACGAAAGTATCGACATGGAGGACGCGCTGCATCCGCAGACAATCCTCGCATACGATTTGAACGGAGAAATGCTGCCGATCAAAAACGGCGCGCCGATCCGCCTTCGTGTCGAGCGGCAACTGGGCTACAAGCACGCCAAGTACGTGATGCGGATCGAGCTGGTCGAAGGTTTCGGCCACATCGCCGGCGGCGGCGGCGGCTACTGGGAGGACCAGGGCTATCAGTGGTACGCAGGGATCTGACGCCGCGTGGGTGGGCCCCACGCGGTCGGGGTGGCGTGCGTCAGGCGAACAAACCGTGCAAAAACCACTCGCCGTCGTCGATGCCGTAGCGGTGATCGCGGTAGATCCAGACGATCTCGCCGTCTTGCGTTTCGGCGACGAAATAATCGCGGCGGATGTCGTTGCCGTCCCACCAGCCGGACTCGATGCGCTCGGGCCCGTCCTTCAGTGTCCACGGCGCCTGTTGCAGCCGATGACTCAAGGGCTCTACTGGGTCGAGCAGCCACAGCGGCCGCGGCGCATCGGGAAGCGGTGCAACGACGACTCTGCCTCGAGCGCCGGCGCGCACGCCGCCTGCCACGTCGCGCAGCGCAAGCTCCGGGCGATGCTCGGCGCGCGGCGCCATCGACATCACCGCATCATCGCCCAACCGCGCGCGCAATCGGTCGACGAGCGGCACCAGCGCAGCATCGGCTTCGTCGCCCGGCAACAGGCCGAGATTGCGGCCAGCGAGCGGCGCGGTCTCCTCGCTTTCGAGCGCGATCGCTTCGACGGGCGCCGGTAGCGCGACCCGCGCGAGCCGTTCGCGCAGCACGCCGGTGAGATGCGCCGGTGCGCGGGCGGGCGCGCCGAGCGTGAAGGGGACGATCGTCGGCGGCATGCCGCGTTGCCGCAGATAGTGTTCGTGCGCGAGCGTGAGCTCGAGCCGCACCGCGCCCAACCCTCGCGCCAGCAGCCATGACGACAGCTCGTGGACGAGACGATTGACGCCGAAGCCGAGCGCTTCGGCGTCGGCGACCGGCGCCGGCAATTCCAAGCGACTTGCGAAGCGGGGCGGCGGCACGTAAGGCGCGCGGGGATCGGG
>CATPAO010000036.1 GCA_955652025.1 Casimicrobiaceae bacterium | reverse complement strand
TTGCGATCGTGCCAGGATCACCGGCCACTCCGCGCCATCCGCGAGTGCCACGTGCGCCGACAACGCGACGCGATTGGCGCCCATTTGCCACACGTGCAAGTCGTGGACGCCGGTGATGCCGGCAACGCGCGATAGTTCGCGGCCGATGTCGTCGTAGTCGAGGTGGCTCGGCACGCCCTCCATCAGTACGCCGGTCGATTGCGCGAGCAGCCGCCACGTCGAGCGGACGATCAAAAGCGCCACGACGATCGACAGGATCGGATCGATCGGCATCCAGCCGGTTGCCAGGATGACCGCGCCGGCCACGATCGCCGCAACGGACCCGAGAACGTCCGAGAGCACGTGGAGCATCGCACCGCGCGCGTTCAGCGATCCGCCCGCGCGCGCGAGGATCCACGCCGTCACGAGGTTTGCAATGAGACCGGCGATCGCGATCGCCAGCACGGCGCCGCCGGCGACCAGCGCGGGCACGAGCAACCGGCGCACCGCTTCGACCGTGATGAACACGACCAGCGCGAGCAGCGCCAGCGCGTTGACGAACGCCGCCAGCACTTCGGCGCGCGCATAGCCGTAGCTCGCGCGACGCGACGGCGGGCGCCGCGCGATCCAGTCGGCGAAAAGCGCGAGTCCGAGCGCCGCCGCGTCGGTCGCCATGTGGCCGGCGTCCGACAGGAGCGCGAGCGAGCCGGAAACGTAGCCGCCGACCGCTTCGACCGCCGCCATGCCGAGCGTGATGACGAGCGCCCAGGAGAGCGCGGTGCGGGGGCCGGGCGTGGCCGGCGACGGCGCGTGGTCGTGACCAGCGTCATGCGCGTGCTTGCGCGACGTTGCGTGGCCAGGGCCGGCGTGCGAATGGCGGGATTTCATCGGCGTCTCATTGTCGCCGATTGTCGTCTGCGCGTGGCGTGTCGTTACATCTGCTTGAAGCGATGGGCGAACGCCCGCGACACCGCGACCATTTCCGGACGCGTCTTGAGGCTGAGCGAGAGCCGGCCGGTGAAATCGCGGTGCGTCGCGGCGACGTGCGCCAGATTCACGATCGTGCCGCGATGCACCTGCCAGAAACGCGCGGGATCCAGCCCGTCGGCAAGCTCGCGCAGCGGCGTGCGGATCAACGCCTCGCCGTCCTTCGTGAACACGCTCGTATATTTGTCGTTGGCCTGAAAATAGCAGACATCGTCGACGGCGATCAGGCGGACCTGCGGCCCGACCGATGCGCGTATCCAGGCGAGCCGTTCGCCGGCCGCGGCCGCCCCGAGCTGTGGCGCGAGTTGCGCCAGAACCGCCAGCGCCGACCTGAGGTCGGGTGGTGCGTCGTCGTGGCCGATACGGCACTTCAGTCGCTCGATCGTCTGCGAGAGGCGCTCGTCGCTGACCGGCTTTAACAAGTAATCGGCCGCCGCGCGCTCGAACGCGTCGACGGCGTACTGGTCGTAGGCGGTCACGAAGACCAGATGCACGTCGGCACCGGCGCCGCGCGCGACTTCGAGGCCGGTCAAGCCGGGCATCCGAATGTCGAGGAACGCGACGTCGGGATCCTCTGCCGCGAGCAGCGCCTGCGCTTCGGGGCCGTTGGCCGCAACGCCGGCGATCACAAGGTCGGGCCACAGCACCGCGAGACGGTCACGCAAGTACTGCGCGAGCCGAGGCTCGTCGTCGGCAATGATGGCCGTAGTCTTCCGTTCGGCGCTCATCGGCCGGCCGCCAGCATTGCCGCATCGCCGACGCCGACCCTCGCCTCGGTCAACGTGTCTACCGGCAACACGATCGTCACGCGCGCACCCTGCGGCGACACATCCTCGATCGTCAGCGTCGCCGCGTCGCCATAAAGGGTGGCGAGCCGCGCGCGCAAGTTGGCGAGTCCGATGCCCGCGGCGCCCGGCGGCGCCGTGACGCGAAAACTGCGTCCCGTATCGGTGACGGCGAGCACCAGCGTGGTGCCGTCACGCCGCGCGGTGACGGTGACCTCGCCACCGGCGACGTTCGGCTCCAGTCCGTGCTTGATGGCGTTTTCGACCACCGGTTGCAACAGCATCGGCGGCACGCGCAGCAAGGCGAGCGCCGGCGGAATGTCGATCCGCCATTTTAGCCGCGCGCCCATGCGCATTTCGACGATCTCGAGGTAGGCCTGCAGCCATTCGACTTGCCCGCCGAGCGTTCCGTCGCCGGTCGCCGCCGTCGCAGTCGCGCGCAATAAGGCGATCAGCCGCAGGACCATGCGCTTGGCCGTGGGCGGCTCGGCGTCGATCAGCGACACGACGTTGGCAAGCGTGTTGTAGAGAAAATGCGGCTCGACTTGCGCTTCCAGGAGTTTCATCCGCGCCGTCGCCGTTTCCTTTTCCGCCGCCGCGAAGCGCGCCTGCTCGCGCGCCATCGCGGCCTCGGCGCGCGCAGCACGCTCGCGCGGGACGAAGATCAGCAGCAGCAGCCCGGTGATGATCAGCGACAGCGCGACCACGGAACCGATGCCCCGCACCGAGAAGAACCAATCGGCGCCGGCATTCCAATTCAGGATTCGCAACGCAAACATATAGCCGGGAATCACGCCGACGATCGGTATCGCCGAATAGTAGAGCGTACGCGACAGCAGGCTGTCCCGATGAATCCGGCCGCGGGTCACCCCGTCACCGATCAGGAATCCGGCGTAGATGAAGAAGCCGATGCATTGGGCAAACACGAACGTTTGCTTGAGCACGAGCAGGACCGGCGCACCGGGATCGATGGCCACCGAAAGCAGCGTAAAAAACAGCGCGAACAGCGTGTTCCAGATCACCGTGTAGACGATGTCCCGCAGCACGCTTCGCCGGAAGCGCCGGAAAAACGGGATTATCTCCAGCGGGTGGCTGCTCAGCGCGGCGGGTGCGCAGGCGGCGTCGGTCGCATCGGGGGCATTCGATCGGGACATCGGTAACTCCTCGGTCGGTTCCGCGCGCGGGTCGCGCATCTGCCTCGCATTGTCTGGTCAGCGCGAGGCGAGGAAAAAGCCCATGGCGACCAACCGGCGCGGCAGCGCGCGAACGGTCGCCCGGCATCGCCGATGGTGAGGGGCTCCGGGAACTTTTGGCGCCGTTCGCGCGAATATACGGGAAGCAAGCGACCGCCGCCGTGGACGACCCGAAACCCGCCGCTCTGACCGACAGCCACCAGGCGACCGATGCCGCATTGGCCGCACGCTTGGCCTGCGGCGAGGCCGCCGCCCTCGATCCGCTCTACCGGCGGCATAAGGTGCCGGTCTACCGTTTCGCGCTTCTCTGGTGCGGCGCGGCGGCGGTGGCGGCCGACGTCACGCAGGACGTCTGCGTGCACCTGCTGACGCAAGCGGGCGATTTCGATCCGGCGCGCGGTCCGTTGCGGCCGTGGCTGCTCGGCATCGCCCGCAACTTCGTTCGCCGCCGCACTGGCACGCACGCGGTCGAGGCGCCGGAACCGGACGAGCTCGCGCTGCCGCCGTTGGCGATCGATCCGGCGACGCCGGATGCGGCGTTGGCGACCCGACGCGACCTTGAGCGACTGCGCGCCGCGATCACCGCGCTGCCGCCGCATTTTCGCGACGTGCTCGTGCTGGTGGAGCTGGCCGAGCGCTCGTATGCGGAGGTCGCGGCCATCTGCGGCTGCGAATTGAATACCGTGCGCTCTCGCCTGCATCGCGCCCGCGGCCTGCTGGCGCGCGCGCTCGACCTCGGCGACGGCGCGCACGACGACATGACGGACGCCGAGCGGCGTTCCGCGAAAGGCTCACCATGACTTCCCCGATTCCCCGTCTCGACGCGAAACTCGGTGAGTTGCGCGATTCGCTCGCCGACGCCGCGCCGCCGCCGTCGACGGATCGCGCCGTCGCCGCCGCGATCGCCAAGGCACAACGCTCGGTCGGACGGAAGCGCCCGCGCCGCTTCGAGGCATGGCTCGCGTGGCCACTGGGCCTTGCGGCATCGATCGCCGTGTTGTCGTTCGTCGTGCGCTCGGTGCCGCCGCAGACGTTGCGCGAAGCGGAGCCCGCCGCCGAATCAGCCGCGTCGTTCATGCCGGTCGTGCCGATCGCCGAGATCGAGCGCGCCGGCGACACGCTGGTCATGCCGGCCCGCATGTCGCGGATGTCGCTCGCGCAATTCGGACTGCCGATCGATCCGGCGCGCGCCGCCGACGCGATCGACGCCGAATTGCTGGTGCGACCCGACGGTGCCGTGCTCGCCGTCCGCTTCATCAATTGAACCCGTCGAACCAGGAGCCCGCCATGGATACCCGCCCGCGCTTCCCGAAGTCGCCACTACCAAGCGCCTTGCTGCTGCTGTCGGCCGCGGCCGTCGCGACCACTGTCGGTGCCGCAACGCCGCCGCCGCGTGCGCCGTCGAACGTCGATACCGACATGATCGTCAAGCAAGCGAACGAAGCCGCCAGGGAGGCGGCGGCATTGGCGCGCGAACAAGCCGGCCAGGCGGCGGAACTGGCGCAGATGTATGCGCAGTCCGACCTCGACGACATGATGGAACCGTCGTTCGCTTATCTGTCGAACGAATTCGGCAACGCGCGCGAGATCGTCAAGAACGCGCCCTATACGGCCGAGGCCGTGAACGAGTCGATCCAGGTGCTGCCGGACGGCAATCGCATCGTCAAGCGGTCGTCGACGTTGCTCGCCCGCGACGGCTACGGCCGCACGCGACAGGACAAGAAAGGCGCGCGCGGCACGTCCGTCTACATTTTCGATCCGATGGAGGGCAAGAGCTACGTGCTCAACACCGAACGCAAAATCGCCGTGCGGATCCCGCGGGTGCCCAGCCCACCGGTGCCGCCCGTACCGCCGGTGCCGCCGACACCTCCGGCGCCGCCTGCCGCGGCCGCGCAAGTCGACGTTCAGCCGGGACGCGTGGTGATCCGCAGAGGAGGCGACGGCGACGACGTTCGCGTCGAGGTCATGCGGATCGGGCGCGGCGACATGCCGATGACGCTGGCGCCGATGGCCCCGCTGCCGCCGCTCGCGCTGCCGATCCTGCCCCGCGACAAGGGTGAGACGAAAAATCTCGGCACCCGCGACGTCGATGGCATCAAGGCCGACGGCACACAGACGACGCACACCATTCCCGCCGGCGAGATCGGCAACGAAAAGCCGATCGTCGTGACGAGCGAGCGCTGGTTCTCGCCCGAGTTCAACATCGTCGTCTACGCGAAGCAAAGCGATCCGCGGAGCGGCGACACGATCTACCGGTTGACGAATTTCAAGCGCGGTGAGCCGTCGGCCGAGCTGTTCAAACTACCGGCCGATTACAAGGCGAGAGGCGAGTCGCGGCGGTAGAATCGACGGGTGCAGCCGGAACCCGAAGCCGCCCTCGTCGATCGCATCGATGCGCTGTTGCCGCAGACGCAGTGTAGGCGCTGCGGCTACGCTGGGTGCCGTCCGTACGCCGAAGCGATCGCCGCAGGGGAGGCCAAGGTCAACCGCTGTCCGCCCGGTGGCCCCGAAACGATCGTCGCACTCGCAGCGCTCGCAGCCAAGCCCGCGCTGCCGCTCGACCCCGCCTGCGGCGCGCACGAGCCGTTGCAAATCGCGCGGATCGTCGAGAGCGCGTGCATCGGCTGCACGCTGTGCATCGCCGCGTGCCCGGTCGATGCGATTCTCGGTGCGGCAAAGCGCATGCATACCGTATTGCCGTCGCTTTGCACCGGCTGCGCGCTTTGCGTGCCGCCCTGTCCCGTCGATTGCATCGTGCTGGAGCCGGCCGGTCGAGCCTGGACGCCGGTCGACGCCGCGTCGGCGCGAGATCGATTCGCGGCGCGCAGCGCACGGCTTGCGCGGGGCGAACGAATATCGAAACGCGTGCCGGTGACGTCGGACCCGCGCTTCTACGACAGCGAGAGTGCTGCGCGGGAGCGGCGGGTCGCTGCCGCGTTCGCGCGCGCCCGCGCGCGGCGCGCGGGTCCTTCATCGACGCGGGAATGACGCCGACGCTTCGGGCGAGTTGCGCGGTGGCGTTGCTCGCCCTCTTGTCGCTTCCGACCTTGATCGTCGCCGCCGCCAACGACGATTTTTCCGCGCGCTTGGACGCGCAGTGGGACTTTGACCATCCGGCGGCGTCGGAAGCGAAGTTCACAGCCGAGCACGCGCGCCATCCGGCCGGTTCCCGCGAAGCGCGCGAGACGTCGACGCAGGTCGCGCGTTCGCTCGGGTTGCAACGCAAGTTCGCGGAAGCCGACAGGACACTCGATTCACTCAAAGCGTCGCTCGGGACGCGACCGGCTCGAATCCGCGTCCGCTACCTGCTCGAGCGCGGCCGCCTGCGCAACTCCAACGGCCAACCGGACATCGCCGCACCGTTGTTCAAGGACGCGGTCGTGGCGGCGAAGACGGACACGTTGCCGGGCGCGGATTTCTATCTCGTCGACGCCTTGCACATGCTGGGCATTGCCGCGCCGGCCAACGAGCGGCTCGATTGGAATCTTCAAGCGCTGCGCGTCGCGGACGCGTCGACCGACACCCGCACGCGGGGATGGCGCGGCTCGCTGCTGCACAATCTCGGCTGGACGTATCACGATCGCAACGATTACGCGACTGCGCTCGACTACTGGCAAAGGGCGCGAGAAGCGCGCGAGGAAGCGGGCGACGTCGGCCGAATACGCGTCGCCCGATGGACGGTCGCACGCGGCCTCCGCTCGCTCGCGCGTCTCGACGAGGCCGACACGATCCAGCGCGCGCTCGCCGCAGAGACCGAGCGGGACGGCGCGCCCGATGGTTTCATTTACGAGGAGCTCATGGAAATCGCGCTCGCACGGAACGACGCGAAATCGGCCACTCCTTGGGCGGCGAAGGCGTATGCGCTGCTCAAGGA
>CATPAO010000035.1 GCA_955652025.1 Casimicrobiaceae bacterium | reverse complement strand
CTTCACGCCGAGGCCGCTTACGACGATCCCGCTGCTGACCGAGGGCCGCGCGGCACTCGAAGCGGCGAACGCCGCGCTCGGCTTGGCGCTCGCAGCGGATGAAATCGATTATCTGGACGCGGGATTTCGCGCGCTGAATCGCGATCCGACCGACGTCGAGCTGACGATGTTCGCGCAGGCCAATTCCGAGCATTGTCGGCACAAGATCTTCAACGCCGACTGGATCGTCGACGGGGTGCCGCAGGATAAGAGCCTGTTCGCGATGATCCGCGCGACGCATGCGGCGCATCCGCAGGGAACCGTCATCGCCTATTCCGACAATGCGGCCGTCATCAAGGGCGCATCGGTCGATCGATTCTATGCGCGCGCCGACGGACGCTATCGCACGACGCGCGAAGCGACCGACATCCTGATGAAAGTCGAGACGCATAACCATCCGACGGCGATCGCGCCGTTTCCCGGTGCCGCGACCGGAGCGGGCGGCGAGATCCGCGACGAGGGCGCGACCGGCATCGGAGCCAGGCCGAAAGCCGGCCTCGTCGGCTTCACCGTCTCGCATCTGCGCATCCCGAGTTTGCCGCAGCCGTGGGAATTCACTGGAAATAAACCCGATCGCATCGCGTCGGCTTTGTCGATCATGACGGAGGCACCGATCGGTGCGGCGGCTTTCAACAATGAATTCGGCCGACCGAACCTCACCGGCTATTTCCGCACGTTCGAGCTCACGGTGAATGGCGAAGCGCGCGGCTATCACAAACCGATCATGATCGCCGGGGGCGTAGGCAATATCCGCGGCGATCACACTCGGAAGCGCGAGATTCCCGCGGGCGCGTTGCTGATCCAGCTGGGCGGTCCCGGAATGTTGATCGGCATGGGCGGCGGCGCCGCTTCGTCGATGACCGCCGGCGCCAACATCGCCGACCTCGATTTCGATTCGGTCCAGCGTGACAACGCCGAAATCCAGCGCCGCGCGCAGGAGGTCATCGATCGCTGCTGGCAGGCGGGCCAGGCGAATCCGATCCTGTCGATCCACGATGTTGGCGCCGGCGGCCTGTCGAACGCACTGCCGGAACTCGTGCACGGCGGACACGCGGGCGGGACTTTCGATTTGCGCGCCGTACCTTCCGAAGAGCCGGGAATGTCGCCGCGCGAAATCTGGTGCAACGAGGCGCAAGAGCGATATGTGCTCGCGATCCTTTCCTCCGATCTCGACCGCTTTGGCGCGATCTGCGCGCGCGAACGCTGTCCATTCGCCGTCGTGGGGCACGCCAGTGCCGAGGGACGGTTGGTCGTCGCGGATCCGCATTTTGAGAACGCGCCGGTCGACGTGCCGCTCGACCTCATTCTCGGCAAGCCGCCGAAAATGACGCGCGATGTCCGCCATGAACGACGCGTGCTACGGCCGCTCGATCTTGCCGACGTCGATGTGCGCGACGCGGCGTACCGCGTGCTGCAGTTTCCCGCGGTCGCCGACAAGACGTTCCTGGTCACGATCGGCGATCGAACCGTCGGCGGCTTGTGCGCGCGCGATCCCATGGTCGGTCCGTGGCAGGTGCCGGTCGCCGACGTCGCCGTC
Source organism: Casimicrobiaceae bacterium (assembly GCA_955652025.1). Taxonomy (GTDB): domain Bacteria; phylum Pseudomonadota; class Gammaproteobacteria; order Burkholderiales; family Casimicrobiaceae; genus VBCG01. The sequence goes on along the minus strand of CATPAO010000035.1, from coordinate 15,874 downwards.
ACGCTGATGGACTTCGACGGTCACGCCGGCGAGGCGATGGCGATCGGCGAGCGCACGCCGCTCGCATTGATCGACGCGCCGGCATCGGGACGCATCGCGGTCGGCGAGGCGATCACGAACATCGCCGCCGCGGACATCGCCGCGCTCGGCGATATCAAGTTGTCGGCGAATTGGATGGCGCCCGCGGGCCACCCGGGCGAGGATGCGGCGCTCTACGACACGGTGCGCGCGGTCGCGCTCGACCTTTGCGTAAGGATCGGCCTGTCGATTCCGGTCGGTAAGGACTCGATGTCGATGCGCACGACGTGGCGGGACGATGGCGTCGAAAAGGCGGTTACGGCACCGATCTCGCTCATCGTATCGGCGTTCGCTCCGGTCGGCGATGCGCGCCGCACGCTGACCCCGTTGTTGCGCCTCGATCGCGGCGCGACGTCGCTCGTGCTGATCGACCTCGCCAACGCCAAGCGCCGCTTAGGCGGCTCGGCGCTCGCTCAGGTGTATGGCCAGTTGGGTGACGATGCGCCCGATCTCGACGATCCGGCGCGCCTGCCCGCATTTTTCGCGCTGATTCGACGTTTGCATGCGGGCGGCACGCTGGTCGCGTATCACGACATTTCCGACGGCGGTTTGTGGGCGACCCTGTGCGAAATGGCGTTCGCGTCGCGTTGCGGGCTGGCGATCGCGCTGGACGCCGAGGACGCCAACGCGATCGGGGCGCTTTTCGCCGAGGAACTGGGAGCGCTCGTGCAGGTGCGTTCGGGGGATGCGGCCGACGTCGTACGGGCGGCGCGCGCGGCCGGACTGGCGGCGAGCGTTGTCGGCGCACCGTTTGCCGGCCAGCGGATTCGCATTTCGCACGGATCCGACCTCGTCCTGGATGAATCGCGTGTCGATCTCCATCGCGCCTGGGCGACGACCACCCACGCCATGCAACGCCTCCGCGATTACCCGCTCGCGGCGGACCAGGAGTACGAGCGCATTCTCGACGTCGACGATCCCGGCTTGACGCCCCAGTTGACGTTCGACCCGGCGGAGGATATCGCCGCGCCGTATGTCGCCACCGGCGCCCGGCCGGCCGTGGCGATTCTGCGTGAGCAGGGTGTCAACGGGCAGATCGAAATGGCCGCCGCGTTCGATCGCGCCGGATTCGCCGTGTACGACGTGCACATGACCGACCTCGCGCAAGGCCGGCGGTCGCTGGCGGAGTTCAAGGGGTTCGTCGCGGGAGGCGGGTTCTCGTATGGCGACGTGCTGGGCGCGGGCGAGGGCTGGGCCAAGTCGATCCTGTTCAATGCGCGCGTGCGCGACGATTTCGCGGCATTTTTCGCGCGACCCGACGCGTTCGCGCTCGGCGTGTGCAACGGCTGTCAAATGATGAGCAATCTGCGCGACCTGGTGCCGGGTGCTGCGCATTGGCCGCATTTCGTGCGCAATGCGTCGGAACAGTTCGAGGCGCGACTCGTGCAGGTCGAGGTCGCGCGCTCGGCTTCGCTGTTCTTCGCCGGGATGCATGGCAGCCGCATTCCGGTCGTCCTGGCGCATGGCGAGGGGCTCGCCGAGTTTGGCGACGATCGAGAGCTTGCGGCCGCACAGCCGCACGTCGCGCTACGCTTTGTCGACAACTATGGGAAAGCGACCGAACGGTACCCTTTCAATCCCAACGGATCGCCGGAAGGTATTACGGGTCTCACCACGGCCGACGGGCGATTCACGATTCTGATGCCGCATCCGGAGCGCGTGTGGCGGAGCGCACAGATGTCATGGCATCCCGATGGCTGGGGCGAAACGTCGCCGTGGTACCGGATGTTTGGCAACGCGCGGCGCGCACTCGGCTGACGCGCGAGGAAAGCGAGGCAACGATGGAACTGTCCGTCTATTCGATCAACGGCATCACGCCGGTCGTCGACGCCTCCGCGTTCGTCCACCCGAGCGCCGTGTTGATCGGCGATGTGATCGTCGGGCCCGGATGTTACGTCGGTCCGTGCGCTTGCCTGCGTGGCGATTTCGGCCGGATCGAAGTGCGCGCCGGCGCCAACGTCCAGGACGGCTGCATCATGCATGGCTTTCCCGGGACCGATACCGTCGTTTGTGAGGAGGGCCATATCGGCCACGGTGCCGTCCTTCACGGGTGCGTTGTGGAGCGCAACGCGCTCGTCGGCATGAATGCGGTCGTCAACGACAATGCGATCATCGGAGAATCCGCGATCGTGGCGGCGATGGCGTTCGTGAAGGCCGGCATGACGGTACCGCCGCGCTCGTTGGCTGCCGGCGTCCCGGCCAAGGTGGTGCGCGCGCTGACCGACCAGGAAATGGCGTGGAAGATCGAGGGCACGCAAAGCTATCAGGAATTGACGCGCCGAAGCTTGTCGACGATGGTGAAAACGCCGGCACTCGCGCAGATCGAGAACGGGCGCAAGCGGCTCGACTTGCCGCCGCTCTTGCCGCTGTCCACGCTTAAGAAACAGCGCCCGTAGGCGCCACCCGATGTGGCCGCCATGCCACTTTCATCACGGGACTGTCATACACGGCACGGCGACGCTGACGTAGGATAGGGGGAGCCGCCGGCCGTACGACGCGCGACGACATCGAGGCGCGCTCCCCGCTCGCCGCCTGGCGCTTGGCACCTCCGGTTTTTCGCCGGACCCCCACTCCGAGAAGGAGACTATCCCATGGCCGTCAATCTGTTAGATTTTGTCAAGCAAGGGTTGCCGAGCAACTTTGCCGACATAGCGGGAAAATTTCTCGGCGAGTCGCCTGCCGCCACGCAGACCGCGGTGTCGTCCACGCTGCCCGCGCTCCTCGGCAGCATTGCACAGCAGGGCGCGACGCCGCGTGGCGCACAGGGGCTCCTGGCGCTGCTCAATAATCCGGCAGTTAACACCGGCATGCTCGGCAATATCACCGGCCTGTTTTCCGGCGGCGGCCAACAGGCGACGTCACTGATGAGCGCAGGGTCGGGTCTGCTGACCTCGTTACTCGGCGACAAAGCGGGCGGACTCGCCAGCACGCTCGCATCGGTTGCCGGGCTGAAGAGCCCGCAATCGGCGAAGAACCTGCTCGCGCTCCTCGCGCCGCTCGTGCTTGCATTCATCAAGAAATTCGTCGGCGACAACGGATTGAACGCCAACGGACTCGCGTCGCTGCTCGCAAGCCAAGCGAGCTTTTTGCAGGGAGCGCTCGACAGCCGGCTCACGAGCGCGCTCGGATTTACGAGTCCGGCGGCCATGCTGGGATCGCTCGCGGGCAAGGCCGCTGACCCGATGCATGCGGCCGGCAGCGCGGCGGCGAGCACGGCGAATCGCGGCGGCACGGTGGCGACCGACGTCGCGGCCGATGCGGCGCGCGGTGCGAGCGGGTTCATGCGCTGGTTGCCGTGGTTGATCGCCGCGGCGGTCGCCCTGTTCCTGTTGTCGCGGCTGTCGAGTTGCGGGCAGCAGCCGGACGAAAAGGCCGTTACCGCCCCGCCTGCGCCGCCGTCTGCGGTTGTCACGACGCCACCGCCCGCCGCCGTGCCCGCCGTGGTGGCCGCCGGCCTCCCGACGAAGGTCTATTTCGAGGTCGGGCAGGCCACGCTTGGCGATGACGCGAAGAAGGCGATCGCCGGTGCGGTTGACGCGATCAAGAAAGACAGCGCCAACGTGGACGTCACCGGCTACACCGACAAGACCGGCGACGCGGCCGCCAACGAAACGCTCGCGAAAGACCGCGCGGTCGCGGTGCGCGATGCGCTTACCGCTGCCGGCGTGCCGGAGGCGAGCATCACGATGAAGCCGCCGTTCTTCGTCACCGGCGCAGCAAACGACGCCGAGGCGCGTCGTGTCGACATCAGCAAGTCGCCGTAACGGCGTAACGACCGGACGGCCCGCGGGAGATTTTAGAACCCCGCGGCCTGCCCATCCCGGCGCGGGTCCGACGCGGCGACGTAGCCGCCGCCCATGTTGACGATGCATTGCCCGGCGCCAAAATCCATGTAGGAATCCGGCACCGATTCCATCCGGTGGCCGAGCGCGATCAGCCCGGCGCGCAGAGCCGGTGCTGCGCTCGCTTCGAGGTCGATCGAGCTGCCGACGTTGATCTTCCAACGCGGAGCGTCGAGCGCCGCCTGCGGATTCATCCCGTGGTCGAACATGCGCACCAGCGTTTGGACGTGTCCCGGCGGCTGGATCGGACCGCCCATGACGCCGAACGCGGCAAGCGGCGCGCCGCCGCGCGTGACAAATCCAGGAATGATCGTGTGAAACGGGCGCTTGCCGCCGCCGACTTCGTTCGGATGCCCGGCCTGCAGCACGAATCCGGCGCCTCGATTCTGCATGGATATGCCGGTGCCGGGAACGACGACGCCGGCGCCGAATCCCATGTAGTTCGATTGGATTAGCGACACCATCATCCCGTTAGCGTCGGCGGCGCAAAGATAGACCGTTCCGCCACGCGGCGGCGCGCCGGGTCCGAAATCCTGCGCCCGCGAGCGATCGATCAGCCGCGCGCGCGAGGCGAGATACGTTCGATCGAGCAACGCCGACGGGGGCAGCTCCATCGACCGAATGTCCGCCACGTAGCGGAGCGCATCGGCGAAGCCGAGCTTCATCGCCTCGATCTGCAGATGCTGGCCGGCGACGGAGTCCGGCGGCTCCGAGCCGACGTCGAAATGTTCGAGGATGCCAAGCGCGATCAGCGCGGCGATGCCCTGGCCGTTGGGCGGAATTTCATGCACGGTCACGTCGCGATAATCCTGCGCCAACGGTTCGACCCAGTCGCACGCGTGAGCCGCGAAATCGGCGACCGTGTGCACGCCACCATGCGCCTGCGAATGCGCCGCCATCGTCGCCGCGAGCTCGCCGCGGTAGAACGCTTCGCCGTTCGACGCGGCGATTTTGCCAAGCGTCGTCGCGACCGCCTGGCTCGTGAAGCGTTCGCCGGCGACCGGTGCGCGGCCCGAGGGCAGAAAGTGCTCCTGCCATCCCAGGCCGGTCGGCATGAGCGGAACCGCTGCGCGCCATTTTTCGGCGACGACCGGCGAGACGGGAAAGCCGTCGCGCGCATAGTGGATCGCGGGCTCGAACAGATCGGCGAACGGCAGCTTGCCGTATCGCTGCGACAGCGCGACCCAACCGGAAACGGCACCGGGAATCGTCACCGAATCCCAGCCGCGTTGCGGTATCGTGCCGCCGCCGGCGAAGCGCGCCGGCGTCCACGCAGCAGGCGAGCGCCCCGAAGCGTTCAGGCCCATGAGTTGCCGGCCGTCCCACAGAATGGCGAACAGGTCGGAGCCGATGCCGTTGCTGCACGGCTCGACCAGCGTGAGCGTAATCGCCGTCGCCAGCGCGGCATCGACGGCGTTGCCGCCGCGCGCGAGCATCGCGATCCCGGCCTGGGTGGCAAGCGGTTGCGATGTCGCCACCGCGTTCGGCGCGAAGATCGGCTGCCGGCGTGACGCGTACGGCATCGACCAATCGAAGCGCGGTGCAATGCCGCGCGCGATTCCCGCATCGTTCATCCCTGAAATGCCTCCTCGCGCTTCTTGCGGATGTTGGGCAATCCGACGAGCAGGACGAGCGGCACGGCGGCGATCAGCAGACCGGCGGAGATCGGCCGAAACGCGAACACCAACGGATCGCCGCGTGACGGCAGCCGCGCGCGGCGCAGGTTTTCCTCCATCATCGGTCCCAGAGGATCGATCCGAGCACGATCAGCAAAATGCCGAGTGCGCGCGGGAAGTAACATGGCCCCATGCGCGCCGCCGAACCGATTGTGTATGTCGATCCGAGGACGATCGCGGCTGCACCGATGCCGATGAACAACAGGCCCGACCAAAAATCCTTCGGATTGCGAAGGGCCGCCATGCGTTCCTCCACACGTGTCGACGCGAATGCGACGGGGGTCCGCCGCGAAGCCCGCGTAGGATAGCATCGCGCTGCTGCCCGGCGAGCCGGCCGTTCTGGCGCGCGCCACAAAAAAAGAGACGGACCTGTCGGCCCGCCCTCGAATTCGTAACGCGCGGTTACGCGCGCTTTGGCGCGTGCGCCGCTTTGGTTCCGGTTCCGGAATCACACGCCGTTCTTGGCGCGCAGATCTTTGAAGTACTTGTCGAGCCACTGCGCTTGAAGACGCTGCTGCAGCTGCGGCTTCACTTCGTCATACGACGGCACCTTGGCGTCGCGCACGTCGTCGATCATGATCACATGCCAACCGAACTGCGTCTGTACGGGTTGTGGCGTGAACTTGCCTTTCGGCGTCTTCGCCATGGCCTCGCCGAACGGCTTCACGAAACTTGCCGGCGCGTTCCAGTCGAGGTCGCCGCCACGGTCCTTGGAGCCCGGGTCCTTCGATCGCGCCTTGGCGAGCTCGTCGAACTTGGCACCTTTCTGCAATTCGGCGATGACTTCCTTCGCCTCGTCTTCCTTCTCGACGAGGATGTGGCGCACCTTGTACTCCTTGTCGCCGATCTGCGTCTTGATTTTTTCGTATTCGCTCTTGAGCTCGGACTCCGGAACCGGATTCTTCTGGATCCAATCGGCAACGTACGCGCGCACGAGCACGGTCTGCCCGGCGAGGTCCATCTGCGTCTTCATATCCGCGGTCTTGTCCAGTCCCTTCTTGCGCGCTTCGCGCGCGAGCAGCTCGCGTGTGTTGAGCTCCTCCTTGACCGTGTTGCGCAATTCCGGCGTGTCCTGCGCGTTTTGCTGCGCCAGCCGCTCCTTCAGCAGCAGGTCGAATTGCGCCTGCGTGTAGAGCGCCTTGTCGCTCGTGGCCGCCGCCTTCGCGGGAGCGTCCTTGGCCTTGGCGGGCGTTTGAGCGAGCGCCGCGGTCGCGGGCAGCAGGGCGGCAAGCACAGCTGCCGCGACGAAGGTTCGTTTCATGTCATGCATCCTTTCGTGAGGAATGGAACTCGTCGGGTGCAAGCGCGCGAATCGCAAGCGCATGCACAGGATAAGGGATCAGGTCGCCGACGCGATCGAGCACGGCGCGGTGCCGCGCGAGTCGGGAGAGCCCGAGGAAGTGCTCGGACACGATCGTGACCGAAAAGTGCCCGCCGCCGGCCGCGGCGCCGGCATGCCCGGCGTGTTGGGCGCTGTCGTCGGTGATTTCGAGAACGATCGGCGCGAGCGCGCCAAGCCGCGCCTCGAGCGTGGTGGCGGCGTTCACGGCGTCGGCTCGGAGACGTAGCGCGCCAGCACGATGCCCTGTGCCAGCGCGAACAACACAAACAGCCCGATTCCGCCCCATACTTTGAAATTCACCCAGGCGTCGGTCGAGAAATGAAAGGCGACGTACCAATTGGCGATCGCCATCAGCGCGAAAAAGCCGACCCACGACCAGGTCAGGCGCGACCACACCGAAGACGGCAACGTCAGGTCCTTCAGCAGTAGCGCGAGCAGGTCGCGGCGAAAGACGAGCTTCCCCATCGCGAGCACGCTGCCGAACACCGCGTAGAGCACCGTGGGCTTCCATTTGATGAAGGTCTCGTCCTGCAGGAGCAGCGTCGCGCCGCCGAAGACGACAATGATCGCGAACGACAGCCAGTGGACCGCCGACACCTTGCCGCGCCAGTAGAACCAGACGATCTGCGCGACCGATGCGGCGATGGCGACCGCGGTCGCGACATAGATGCCCTGCCACTTGAACGCGACGAAAAAGAGGAGGAGCGGGAAATAGTCCGCAATAAGCTGCATAAACAATCGATTATACCCCGAAACCGAGGCCGGGCCGAAGCCTGGTTCCCGGTTGTTCGCTGGGCCCTCAGCGGTGTTTGCGCGCGATGAGACGCGCGAGCCGGCCCCAGTCGAACGCCGGTCCCGGGTCGGTTTTGCGGCCGGGCGCGATGTCGCTATGTCCGACGACGTGGCTGATCGCATAGCGCCGATACAGCGCCTTCAGGAGCCGCGCCAGCATCGCGTATTGGGACGCTCCGTAAGGCCTCGTGTCGGTGCCCTCGAGCTCGATCCCCACCGAGAAGTCATTGCAGCGCTCACGTCCCTGCCAGCTCGACACGCCGGCATGCCACGCCCGCTCGCGGCAGGGGACGAACTGGAGCAGTTCCCCGCCGCGGCGGATCACGAAATGGGCCGACACGCGCAAATCGACGATGGATGGATAGGACGGGTCCGCCGCCGGATCGAGTCGATTCGTGAATAATTCGACGATACCCGGGCCGCCGAACTCGCCAGGGGGGAGCGCAATGCCGTGGACGACGGCGAGCGTGATCGCGACGCCGTCGGGGCGCGCATCGCAATTCGGCGAAGCGATGAAGCGTGCGATCGACGCCCGGCCTGCGGCATCGATCGTGAGCCGCGCGCCTTCGCGTCGCCGGGTTCTCACTTGATGCCGAGGCGCTCCATCCGGTAGCGCATCGCGCGAAACGTGATGCCGAGGAGCTTTGCCGCGGCCGTCCGGTTGTAGCGCGTCTTTTCGAGTGCCTCGTTGATCGCTTGGCGCTCCACCCGATCGAGATAATCCTGCAGCGGCCATTTTTCGCCGGCGGGGATGTTGGCATCGGTCTCGTCGGCGACCGGCGTGAGGTGCAAATCCTCGGGGTTGATGTGTTGCGCATCGGCGGCCAGCGAGAGCCCGCGCTCGAGGATATTCTCCAGCTCGCGCACGTTGCCTGGAAACGGGTAGCGCTCGAGCGCGACGACCGATTCGGGCTCCAGCGCGGCGTTTCCGCTGCGCGACAGCTTAGCGAGTATCGCGTTCGCGATCAGCGGAATGTCCTCCCGCATTTCGCGCAAGGAGGGCATCGCCAGCTCGATGACGTGCAATCGGTAATACAGGTCCTGCCGGAATTCGCCGCTTTCGACGAGCGCCGAAAGCCGCTTGTGCGTCGCGCTGATGATCCGCGAATCGACCGGCTCCTCGGTCGTGGCGCCGACCTTGCGCACTTTCTTTTCCTGGATTGCGCGCAGCAGTTTGACCTGCATCGCAAGCGGAAGATCGGCGACCTCGTCGAGGAACAGCGTGCCGCCGGTGGCGGCCTGAAAGAAACCGTCGCGATCGCCTTCGGCCCCGGTGAACGCCCCCTTCTTGTAGCCGAAGAACTCGCTTTCCATCAGGTTCTCGGGGATCGCGCCGCAGTTGACCGCGATGAACGGTTGCTCCGCGCGCGGTCCCTTCAAATGGATCATCCGCGCTGCAAGCTCCTTGCCGCTTCCCGATTCGCCGTTGATGAACACCGGCGCCTGGCTTTTCGCGAGCCGATCGATCAGCCCGCGCACCTGCTGCATCGCGGGCCCTTCGCCCAAGAGCTGGTAGCTCGTCGCCGGCTGCACCTTTTCCGGCACCTTGAGCGCCTGCTTGACCAGCGCGCGCAATTGCTCGAGCGCGACCGGCTTCGACAGGTAATCGAACGCGCCGGCCTTGAGCGCGGCGACGGCATTCTCGGCGCTGCCGAACGCCGTGATCACCGCGATGGGCACGTCCATCGCTTTTTGCGTGATGTACTCGACGACGCGAAGGCCCTCGCCGTCGGGCAGCCGCATGTCGGTGAGGCACAGATCGAACGGCTCGCGGTCGAGCGCGCGCAGCGCGTCGTTGACCGATTCGGCCCGCGTCGTGTCGAGCCCCATCCGTGAAAGCGTCAGCTCCAAGAGCTCCAGAAGGTCGGGTTCGTCATCGACGACGAGGACTTTGGGTTGGCCGCGGATTCTGCGTGACATGATTATTAGTGTCGGGTGACAACTCCCTATTCTATGCCTGTGGGGACGGCATCGCCCGTTTCAGCGTCAGGCGAAAGTGCGCACCCGGGCCTTTGGGCAACAGTTCGAGCGCCGCGCCGTTCGCGTCGGCCAGCTCACGGGCGATGTAGAGCCCGAGCCCGGTTCCGCCCGGCCGCGTCGTAAAGAACGGCTCGAAGATGTGCCCGCGCGCCTCGGGCGGGATGCCCGGACCGTCGTCGTTGAGCTCGCATATCACGGCGTCGCCCATGTAGCCCGCGCGGCCGACGATGGTGATGCTACCCTCCTTCTTCTGGCAGTGCTGCCATGCGTTGCGCACCAGGTTCCACACGATCTGGTTCAAGTGACCGCGGTCGAAGATCACCGTGGCGTCGTCGACGATCCCGATCACGAGATCGCCTTTCCGAATATGTTCCGCATGGGCGATTTCGTCGCATAGCGTTGTCATAAAGTCGCGGAGTACGATCGCTTCCGGTTGCTGCCGGTCGCGGCGATTGAGTTGCAGCACTTCGCCGACGATCCGGTCGATCCGCTTTGCATTGTTGCGGATCATGCCGAGCAGCCGCTCGCCCGACGGCGATACCGCGCGGTCTTCCTCGAGCAGTTGCGCCGCCTGGTTGATCGCCGACAGCGGATTGCGAACCTCGTGCGCGATCGACGCGGTGAGCCGGCCGAGCGCCGCCAGCTTGATCTGCTGCGCTTCCGACTGGGCGCGTCCGAGGTCCTCGAGGTAGATCAACGTACCGCCGTTCAAACCGGAGCCGATGCGCACCAAGCGCACACGCAACAACCGCTGCGTCCCTTCGACCTTGAACGGCGGCAGGGTCTCCGTATCGTCCTCGGTCCAACGCCGCCAATAATCGTGCAGCGTGGCGGAGAACTCAGACAAACGCATGCCGCCGCGCATCCGGCCGAAGCCGCCGAGCAGCCGCGTCACCTGGGCGTTATGTCCGCGCACGACGCCGTTCAAATCGACGACCAGCACGCCATCCTGCATGTCCTGGATGATGAGGCGATTGACCTGCTCGAGATTGGCGATGTCGATGCCGCGCTGCGCGGCCAGGTCCTCCGACAACTTTGTGTAACCGCCGAGCGCAACCGCGATGCCGACCGTCGCAAAATAGCCGAAGCAGATGAGACCGGTCTGGAACAGCGGCGCCACGCCGCTGCCCCCACCCATCAGGCGATAGGTCTCGAGGCCCAGCAGGACCACCGTCGCGAACGCGGCGTGGAAAAAGCCGGTGCGCGTGCGCAGCAGCCAGCCGCTTGCGGCAAGCTGCGGAAACAGCAGGATCGGCAACGGCGCGCCAGTGCTGCCGCCGGCGGTCATTACCAACGACAGGAAGAACACGTCGCCCGCCAGGAGCGCCAGCAACGTTTGCGGCAGCGGCATCGGCAGCGGCTCTCGCTGCACCCACCAGAACGCGCCCAATGCGTATAAAAAGTAGAGCCCCGCCGCGATCACGAACGCGTGCGGCGTCGCGACATTGAGGTCCTTGAGATCCAGCAGGAGCGCGACACCAAGCAGCACGGCGCCGCAGACGGCGCGATAGATACCGACAATCCACAGGATCCGTCGTGCCGAGTCGGTGATCGCCGCCGGTAATGGCGGCGGCTCGAACGGCGGGATTGCCGGTCGAGGTTCCTGCAGATTGTGGTCGACGACGGCCATAGGCTCAGCGCGGCCTGGCACGATGCGCGCAGTTCGGATCCCCGCAGCCGAACCCCTGCGGCAAAAGCCGCGCGTCGGCTTTCGGCAAATAGACGCCGCATTCAATGCAACGGACCATCGACGCCGCGACTTCCTTGTCGCGCGGTGCCGTGGGCGGAGCCTCGGCACTCCGTCGCGCCTTCGCGACATTCAGAAGCCGCACGACGAACAGCACGACGAACACGACGACGATCCAGAAAATGAACTTGCTCAACGAATGTCCCTCACACGACCTTGCCCGGATTGAGCAGCCCACGCGGATCGAGCGCGGACTTGATGCGGCGCATCAGCTCGATCTCGATGTCGCTCTTGTACCGTACGAGCTCGGCGCGTTTCAACTGGCCGATGCCATGCTCGGCGCTGATGCTGCCGCGCGCCGCGTGGACCAGGTCATACACGATCCGGTTCGCGCGGGGCGCGTTCGACATGAATGCATCGGCGTCCTCGTTCAACGGCGGCGCCAGGTTGTAATGCAGATTGCCGTCGCCCAAGTGTCCGAAAATCACGAACTGGATTCCCGGAAACGCCGCGGTGAGCGCCGCTTCGGCGCGGTCGAGAAACGCCGGAAACTCCGACACGGGCAACGCGATATCGTGCTTGATGTTCGGGCCTTCGCGCCGCTGCGCCTCGCTGATGTTTTCGCGTAACGCCCAGAGCTTCCCCGCCTGATCCTGCGATTGCGCTACCGTGGCGTCCCGTGCAACGCCGGTCTCGGCCGCGGACGCCAACGCGGCCTCGACCTGCGCGACGAGCGGTGCGCCGTCGGCAGTGTCGTCCGCCTGCAGCAGTACATACCACGGATGGCCGGGAAGGGGGTCGGGCAATTGCGGATGGTGCTTGCGCGACAACGCGAGCGCGAATGCGCTCATCAGCTCGCAACCGGTCAGGCGATCACCGAGCGTCTGCCTCATCCATCGCAGCAAGCGCACCGCATGCTCGACGTCGGCCACCGCGGCAAGCGCGGTGACGCGCGACGACGGCGCAGGAAACAGCTTCAGCACCATCGCCGTGACGATGCCGAGCGTTCCTTCCGCGCCGATGAACAGCTGCTTGAGATCGTAGCCCGTATTGTCTTTGCGCAGGCCGCGCAGCCCATCCCAGACGCGGCCGTCGGCGAGCACGACTTCGAGGCCAAGCGTCAGGTCGCGCGCATTGCCGAAGCGCAACACCGCGGTGCCGCCGGCGTTGGTCGACAGGTTGCCGCCGATTGTGCAGCTCCCTTCCGAGGCGAGCGACAGCGGAAAGAACAGGCCCGCATCGGCTGCGGATTGCTGCACGGCGGCGAGCGTCGTGCCGGCCTCGACGGTGATGGTCGCGTTGGCGGCGTCGAGCGCCCGCACGCGATTCAGCCGCGCCAGCGCCATGACGATCTCGTCGCCGACCGGGCGCGGCGTCGCTCCGCCGCTCATTCCGGTGTTGCCGCCTTGCGCAACGATAGGCGCGCCCTCGTCGACGCAGACGCGCACGACCGCGGACACTTCAGGCGTCGACGCCGGCCGCACGACCGCGCGCGCGGCGCCGCGATATCGGCCGCGCCAGTCGACGAGATAAGGTTCGGTGTCCGCCGGCGCGGTCAGCACATTGGCTTCGCCCACGACGGCCGCAAGGCGCGGGAGCAAGGTTGCGCCGAGGTCTGCCATGGCGCAGGATATTAGCGCAAAGAGCGTTCGTTTCCCCGATTCGGGGTGCTTCGTCCGTCGTTGTGCGGGAGAACCCATGAGTGCCGATGCCACGAAACCGCCCGCGGGCGGCGGCGATCCGCCGTTCACGCCGCAGGACGCCATGGCGTTCATGCAAAAGATGTGGAATCCGTTCGGCATTCCGATGCCGGGCTTCGGCATGCCGGCCGCGCTCGAAGGCGGCGGAGCGCCGTCGATGACCGGCATGCCGTTCCCCAACCCGGCGGCGATGTTCGCGGCGCTCGATCCGGCCGAGGTCGAGCGCAAGATCAACGAGCTCCGGGTCATCGAAGGGTGGCTCGCGATGAGCTTGAGCATGACGCAGATGAGCATCAAAACGCTCGAATTGCAGAAGGCGTCGCTGGAGGCGATGCGCGCCGCGCACGCGCCGTCGACGCGCCGATCCGACCCTCCATCACGCAAAGGATGACATGGCCATCACGCTCTATTACGGTTCGGGTTCACCCTACGCTTGGCGCGTGCAACTCGCGCTCGAGCACAAGGCGCTCCCGTACGAACTCAAGGTGCTGTCCTTCTCGGCCGGCGACACGCGCAAGCCCGAGTTCATCGCGTTGAACCCGCGGCACCACGTGCCGACGCTGACCGACGGCGATTTCACGCTCTACGAATCCAACGCGATCGTCGAATATCTGGACGAGGCGTATCCGGAGCGCGGGCAGGCGCTGTTTCCCGGCGACATCAAGAGCCGCGCGCGGGTTCGGCGGTTGGTCATGGAAGTCGACTATTTCGACAAGGCGCTCGATCCGCTCACCGACCAGGCGTTTTCGAAAAAGCCGGAAGAGCGCGATCCGGCCAAGATCGCCGAAGCGCGCAAGGGCATTGTCGAGGAGTACGGAACGTTCACCAACGCCATGCGCGGCGATTTTCTCGCCGGTCCGCTGTCGGCCGCGGATTTTGCGTTCTATCCGCTGCTCGCGTTCGTGCATCGCTCCGAGAACAAGCTGCCCGATCTCGATGCGAACGGCATGCTGACGCCGCAGCTCAAGGCGTGGAAGGGACGCATCGAAGCGCTGCCGTATTTCGACAAGACGATCCCGCCGCATTGGAAAAAATAACCGCGAGCGCGCGCCCATGAAATTCTCGACCACGGCGTTCGCCGATATGGCGCCGATTCCCGGCGAGTTCGCGTTTTGCGTGATGGACGAGGCGGCGCACGTGCGATTGGCCGCCAATCGCAATCCCGATTTCGCTTGGGCTGATCTGCCGCCGCGGACGCGCTCGCTCGCGCTCATCTGCCACGATCCCGATGTCCCCTCGCGCGGCGACGACGTCAACCAGGAGGGCCGCGTAGTGCCGGCGTCTCTGCCGCGGGTTGATTTCTTCCATTGGGTGCTGGTCGATCTGTCGCCGGGCCTGTCGGAGATCGCGCGCGGCGCGCATGCGGAGGGCGTCGTCGCGCGCGGCAAGCCCGGTCCCGACGCGCCCCGCGGCGCGCGGCACGGCCTCAACGATTACACCGCATGGTTCGCCGGCGACAAGGCGATGGCCGGCGACTATTTCGGCTACGACGGGCCGTGTCCGCCGTGGAACGACGCGATCGCGCACCGTTACGTGTTCACGCTGTATGCGCTCGACGTGGAACATCTGCCGGTCGACGGCAAATTCACGGGCCCCGAGGCACGAAGTGCGATGCACGGGCACGTGCTCGGGCAAGCGACGATCACCGGCCGTTACACGCTCAACCCGTCGGTGACGCTCTAACGCGGGTGAGCTACGAACCGAGCCACGACGCGCGCCGCTCGGCGATCGCGGGCGCCGCATCCGCGTCGACCGCCAGATAGCCGGTGTCGAGCGGGGCGGCGGCAAACACAATTTCGGTTTGCATCAACTCGTCGCGACGAAACGCGTGCACGGCGACCTTGCTGCCCGGCGCTCGTCGCTGTAGCAACAGCGCCAGCGCGTCGGCAGACGCCTTCACGTTATCGAACGCGATCAACGTGTCGCCCGGCGCGAGTCCGGCATGCTCCGCCGGGCCATCGGTGTACACGTGCTGCAACTTGAGATCGTTTCCAAGCTTCGCGCCGATCCAGCCGCGGACAGGCGTTCCGTGCCCGGCCGGCTTGCCGCCACGGTCGCTCGCGTTCGCGGCCGAGCGCAGCTCGAGCCTGACGCCGTGGCCGGCGAGCAATGCGGCGAGCGGCGGATCCTCGGTGCCGTAAACGTAGCGCGCGAAGAAATCGCCGAGATCGCGACCCCCAAGCTCGGAGGCTATTGCCTGAATGCCATCCTCGGGCACGCCGATCCCCGGGACGCCATATCGCTCGTATAACGCGCGCATCACATCGTCGAGCGAAGCGAGACCGGATTCACGCAGAGTCAGATCGAGCGCCAGGGCGATCAGTGATCCCTTCTGGTAGTAGCTCACCATGGCGTTCGGCGAGTTCTCGTCCTGCCGATAAAACTTGATCCACGCATCGAAGCTCGAATCGGCGATACTTTGGACTTGCCGGCCCGGGGTGCGAAGAACGGTAGTGATCGAACGCCCGAGGAGCTCGAGAAACTTGTCCGGCTTGACGACGCCGCTACGCACCAGCGCGAGATCGTCGTAATAGGACGTGATGCCCTCGAACGCCCACAATTGCCGGGTATAGCCTTCGCGCGACAGATCGTAGGGCGTGAACGCCTGCGGCTTGATCCGCTTGACGTTCCAGGCGTGAAAATATTCGTGGCTGGCGAGTCCGAGAAACGTCACGTAGTCGTCGGTCGGCTCGGTCATGCCCGGCGGCGGCAAGCTATCGCGACGGCACAGGAGGCTCGTGCTGGAACGATGCTCGAGACCGCCGTAGCCATCGCCG
>CATPAO010000034.1 GCA_955652025.1 Casimicrobiaceae bacterium | reverse complement strand
GTTGTCGATGCGTCGCCGGCGCGCCTCGCTCTTCTGGGCGATGAGTATGCCCATGGCGCATCGCTGATTCAGGCATTTCGCGACTCCGGCGCCACACGTCACGCGAACGCGACGGTGTGGGGCGCGTTTCCGCGTCTTGGCGCCGGCATCGAGCTCGGCGTGTCCGTGCGATCGGCTGTGGCGATGACGACGGAGCTGCAGCCCGCCCGCGCGGTGATTCTCGCTACGGGAGCGCAGGAGCGACCGTTTCCCATTCTGGGCTGGACGCTCCCGGGTGTCATGACGGTGGGCGGAGCGCAAATCCTGCTGAAGACCGCCGGACTCGTGCCGAGTGGACACGTCGTGCTCGCCGGTTGCGGGCCGCTCTTGTGGCTCGTGGCGTCGCAAGTGCTCGCCGCCGGCGTGACGATCGATTGCGTGCTCGACACCACGCCGCGCGGGCGGCTCCGCTCGGTGCTCGCGCACGCGCCGGCGTTCGTCGCGTCGCCATATTTCGGCCGGGGGCTGGAACTGGCGCGGCGCGTGCGGCGGCAGACGCGCGTCGTCGAATACATCACGAGTTTGGCCGCCGAGGGCGACGACCGCGTCGAGGCGATTCGTTTTTTGGCCGATGGGGTTGCGCAACAGTTGCCGGTCGATACCTTGCTGTTGCATCAGGGCGTCGTGCCGGCGATCAACCTTTCCGGCGCGGCCGGCTGCGCCTTGCGCTGGGATGCGGCGCAGGCCTGCTTTGCGCCGGTCGTCGACGCTTGGGGCGGCACCACGGTCCCGTTGCTTTTTGTCGCGGGCGACGGCGCAATCATCGAGGGCGCGCTCGCCGCCGAATCGCGCGGCAGATTGGCGGCGCTGGCGGTGGTCAACGCGTTGGGACGGATCGACGGGCGCACGCGCGATTCCGACGCTCTCCCGCATCGGCGCGCGCTCGCGCACGCACTTCGCGGCCGCCGCTTCCTCGACGCGCTCTACCGGCCCGCCGACTCGTTCCGCCTTCCGCAAGGCGAAACGATCGCCTGCCGCTGCGAAGAGGTGACGGCGCGCCAAATCGCCGACGCCGCGCGGCGATGCGCGGGTCCGAACCAGGCCAAGGCGTTGCTGCGCTGCGGCATGGGTCTGTGCCAGGGACGGTTTTGCGGACTCACGGTGACCGAATTGATCGCGCAGGCGCGTGGCGTGCCGCCGCATGACGTCGGCTACTTCCGCCTGCGATCGCCGACGCAGCCGCTGCCGCTCGGCGAGTTGGCACGGCTGCCAACGCGCCCCGACTCCGTGGCCGCGGTGGTCCGAACCGACGGAACCCATTGAATAAGCGGGGCTGCGCCATTGTATGTAAATGCTCACACCTAGCCGCCGGGGCGGGCACAAGGTATGCTTCGCTTATGGTATGGAAGCCTCGACCTCGTCGACTGCCGTAACGCCGTTTTGGGCCACGAGCCCATTGCCGCGCTTTCCGTACTGGCTCCGACCGGCGTGACGACATCCCGGTCCCGGCCCGACTCTCACGAGGAGCTACTTCGCATGACCACGAACCTTTCCTTGGGGCGAATAGCGTCGATTTCCGGCGCGCCCGTCTCCGATACCGCCGCGGATTTGATCGGCCTCGAGCGCTCGTTCGGCGCGCGCAATTACAGCTCGTTGCCGGTCGTGCTTGCGCAAGGTGAGGGGAGTTGGGTCGCCGACGTCGACGGACACCGCTATCTCGACCTGATGAGCGCCTATTCGGCGGTGAGCTTCGGCCATTCGCATCCGAAGATCGTGGGGGCGTTGATTGCGCAGGCGCAGCGCCTCGGCGTCACGTCGCGCGCCTATTACAACAATCGGCTACCGCCGCTGTTCGAGCGGCTCGCTCAACTGACGGGCCTCGATCGCGTGCTGCCGTCGAACGGCGGCGCCGAGGCGGTCGAGACGGCGATCAAGGCTGCGCGCAAATGGGGCCACAAGGTCAAGGGCATCGCCGACGGCCATGCGGAAATCATCGGCTGCCGCAACAATTTCCACGGCCGCACGATCGCCATCACCGGGCTGTCGACGGAGCCGCAGTATCGCGACGGCTTCGGCCCGTTCCCGCCCGGTCTTTCGACGATTCCCTACGGCGATGCCGACGCGCTCGCCCGCGCGATCACACCGAACACCGCGGCGTTCCTGGTCGAGCCGGTGCAAGGTGAAGGCGGGTTGATCGTGCCGCCGCCGGGTTATCTCGCGCGCTGCAGGCAGATCTGCCGTGAGCGGCATGTGTTGCTGATCTGCGACGAGATCCAGACCGGAATGGGCCGCACGGGCCGGTTCCTCAGTTGCGAATACGACGGCGTCTTGCCCGATGGCGTGATCCTGGGCAAGGCGCTGGGCGGCGGTTTGCTGCCGGTGTCGGCATTCATCGCAACCGATGACGTGATGCAAGTCTTTCATCCGAATGACCACGGCAATACGTTCGGCGGCAATCCGCTCGCCGCCGCGGTCGCGATGGCGGCGCTCGACGTCTTGTTCGAGGAAAAGCTGATCGAGCGCTCGGCGGAGTTGGGCGCGTGGCTGATCGCCGAATTGCAGGACCTGCGCGGGTCCGTCGTGACCGACGTCCGCGGACGCGGCTTGTTCGTCGGCATCGAAGTCGATCCGAAGCGCGCGACCGCGCGCGACGTCGTCGACCGGCTGCTCGCGCGCGGAATTCTGTCGAAGGATACGCACGGCACCGTCGTGCGCATCGCGCCGCCGCTCAACATCGGGCGCGACGATCTCGCCTGGGCGGTGGGCGAAATCCGCGGCGTTGTGCGCGAGCTGGAACGCGAAAAAAAGCGCGCGGCTTAGTTTCTCGACGGGCGCGGCGAATCGTCGCCGACCTGCGCGGCGGCGCGGCGCTATACTTTGCCGCATGCCCGCGTTGGCCGTCACCGATCAGCTCGTCGTCGCGATCAGCTCGCGCGCGCTATTCGATTTCGAGGAAGAGAACCGCGTTTTCGAGACAACCGACGACCGCGCGTACATGCGGCTGCAGTTGGAGCGACTCGAGCAGCCGGCGAAGCCTGGAGTCGCCTACCTGCTGATCAAGAAGCTCGAAGCGTTCAACGCCGACGGCGTCAAGCGCGTCGACGTCGTGATCCTGTCACGCAACGATCCCGTCTCCGGCCTCCGCGTTTTCCGGTCGGTGCAGGGGGCGGGCCTCGGTGTCGAGCGTGGCGTGTTCACGCGCGGGCGCGCGCCGTTCAGTTATCTCGAGCCGCTCAAGGCGAACCTGTTCCTGTCGGCCAACGGCGACGACGTGCGCGCGGCGCTCGCGGCTGGTTTTCCGGCCGCGCTCGTGTACACGCAATCGGCGCGCAACGATTCGCATCCGGACGAAGTGCGCATCGCTTTCGACGGCGACGCCGTGATCTTTGCCGACGAAGCCGAGCGCGTATTTCAGAAGCACGGTCTCGACGCATTCCAGACGCACGAGGCGGATCACGCGACGCGCCCGCTGCCGCCCGGCCCGTTCATGCCCCTCCTGGAAGCGCTGCACCGCTTGCAGCGCGTCGACGCGACCGGTCAGGTGAGGATGAAGCTTCGCACTGCGCTCGTCACGGCGCGGAGCGCCCCGGCGCACGAGCGCGCGATTCGGACGCTGATAAACTGGAACATCAACGTCGACGAAGCGATGTTTCTCGGCGGGCTTGCCAAAGGACCTTTCCTGCGCGAGTTCGAGCCCGATTTTTATTTCGACGACCAGACCCGGCATGTCGAGTCGGCTTCCGAGCACGTGCCGGCCGGGCTCGTGCCGCACGGCATCGCCAACGAGTAGCAGGGGAGTTGTCCATCAAGATGAACAAGCAGATCGGCCACTCGCGTGCCAACGCGCTTTTCGCTTCGATCATCGCCGTCGCCGGGCTTGCGATCTCCGGCGCCGGACTGGCCGAAGACTACAAGATCGGTGTCATCAACACCGACCGCATCCTGCGCGAGTCGGCGCCCGCGAAGGAGGCGGCGAAAAAGCTCGAGCAGGAATTCCAGTCACGCGAGGCCGAGATCGGCAAGCTCGATCGGGAGCTTCGCGACTTGGCCGCGCGCTACGATCGCGACGCGGCGACGACGACCGAGGCTGAACGCAATTCGAGGCAGCGCGAGATCGACGCCCGAAGCCGCGATCTCGAGCGGATGCGGCGCCAGGTGGGCGAGGACCTGAAGGCGCGACAATTCGACGAAATGAACAAGATCAAGGAGCGACTCGACACGGTGCTCACGAAGCTCGCCAAGGACCAGAACTACGACCTGATCCTGCAGGACGGTCTTTTCGTTCGGCGCAGTGTCGATATCACCGACGCCGTGATCAAAGCGCTGGACACGAAGTAGAGCGGCAGACTCAGCGAGTCGCGCCGAACTAGAATAAATTTGGCTGCCGACGGCGGGCATTGCATCGACACACATGATC
>CATPAO010000033.1 GCA_955652025.1 Casimicrobiaceae bacterium | reverse complement strand
TTCGAGCAAAAG
This sequence comes from Casimicrobiaceae bacterium, assembly GCA_955652025.1. Classification (GTDB taxonomy): domain Bacteria; phylum Pseudomonadota; class Gammaproteobacteria; order Burkholderiales; family Casimicrobiaceae; genus VBCG01. The sequence continues at coordinate 2,944 of CATPAO010000033.1, read as the reverse complement.
CGCAGCGCAACGTCTTAGAGCTCATGTGGGGCAGGATGGCATCCTGCCGCGGATTGGTAATCCGCCTGGTGTTGACTTACGCGCCGATTGCCAATCGGCGGCAGGTTACCAACCTGCCCTACAGTGCTATCCGATCAACCCCCGGAACTTCGGGTTCTCGTACCCCGGAAACACCGCACTCAAATTCGTGTTCCCCAAATGCTTAGCAACCACCTCTCCCAAAACATCCCGGAAGTCAGTCGTCAGATTCAAGTCCCGATTCTCATAGAGCTGCTCGTCCGCTAACCCCGGCCAATCGCCATAGACCTTGCCGCCGCGAACGTCGCCGCCCATGACGAACATCGCGTTGGCATGTCCGTGATCGGTGCCTCGATTGCCATTTTCCTTGGCGGTCCGGCCGAATTCGGACATGGTGACGACCGTGACGTCGGCCATCAAATCGCCGAGGTCCTGATAGAACGCCGCCAGTGATTGCCCGAAGTCCGACAAATTGTTCGCAAGCTGGCCAAGCGCCGGCTGCGCGCCCACTTCGTTGACATGCGTGTCCCATCCACCGATGTCGGCGAAGGCCACTTCCAACCCCACGTCGGCCTTAATCAGGCGGGCGATTTGCAACAAGCTCTGGCCGAATCTGCCGTTCGGATACTTCGCTCCGCTGGCCGGCGTGTAGCTCTGCTTCTGCACGGCCTGCATGATCTTGACGGCGCTGAACGTTTCTTTTCCCGTGCCATGCAAAACCGTGTCGAGCGAGCTGTCGTACATGCTTTCGAACGTAGCCGACAATTTCGCGTCGCGGACCTGAAAATCGATCAGGCTGTTCATTGCAACCGCGTCATTGCGGCCGCGGAGCGTGCGCGGAAGATTGGAACCCAGGCTGAGGGCGCGTACGGGCGAAACCGGCCCCGTAGCTTTCAGCAGCGCCCGGTTCATCCAACCGTCAACAGTAGCTTTGCGTCCGGGCGTGCCGGACTCCATGTAATCCTGCGCGTCGAAGTGCGAGCGCGTCGGATCCGGAGAGCCCACCGCGTCCACAATCGCCAGGTGCTGCGCGTCATACAGCGGCTTTAGGGGCGCGAGCGACGGATGCAAACCGAAGAATCCGTCCAGATCGACGGCTGACGTTGGCGATCCGTTTGGCCTGGGAATCGCGATCGAAGGCCGCAGGTCGTAATAGCGTTGCTCTCCGAACGGAACCACCATGTTCAGCCCGTCGACGGCGCCGCGCTGGAAAATCGCAACCATGATTTTCTTCCGTCGCTTGCCGGCATCGGCCGCGTAAACCGAGCGCGACAGCCAGGCTGGAATGGAGCCCACGCCGAAGATGGCGAGTGCGGAGCCTTTTAAGAAAACACGTCGTGATGTCATATCGATTTCCTATTTACCGCTAACGTCTTTGAAAATCCGGTGAGCCGATCACCAGGCCGGCCAAAGTCGCCGGGGTCTTCTGCTTCTGGTCCTCCAACGCTTTTTGAATGGCGGCCCGCGTCTGCGGCGAAGCACTCCGGAACAGCAGCGTTTTCGCCACTTCCGCTGGATCGCCGCCGAACCGGGACACGTCCACTTTCACGCCCGGCACGCGGTTCTGCGCAAGATTCAGCGCGAAATTCATGCGGCTCAGCAGCGCCGCGGAATTCACCCAGTCTGAATTCATGTTCGAATAGCCCGTGGGCTCTTGCTTGCGATATAACGGCTCGCCTAAATTGCCAACCTGATTCGCCAGGGCGAAGGCGTCCGACACATTCGCATCCAGCGCGCGCACGGAACTTGCCACCATTTCGAAAGGCGTCTTTACTTTGGCGCGATAGGCGCCTTCCGACCAGAATTCCTTCGAAGAGAGCATCGCCTGCAGCACTTGGCGAATGTCGCCATTGCTGCTCACGAAGGTCTTCGCCATCTTGTCCACCAGCGAATCCGGCGGATTGTCGGCGACAAAGCGCTGGGCTAGTTTCTTGGAAATAAAGTGCGCCGTGGAGGGATGCGTGGCCAGAATATCCAGGACCTTCTCCGCGTCATCCTGACCGCCGCCGGCCGGAATCACGTGACCCAGCACCACCTTCTCACCCTTGTCGTGGAGCTTATCGTTGTAGAAAAAGTCTCCACCGCGGCGCGGCTCCAGCAATGTCCAGCCGGTAAAGCAACGCGCCACTTCGGTGACGTCTTTCTGCGAGTAGCCGCCGTTCACGCCCAGCGTGTGCAGCTCCATCAGCTCGCGGCCATAGTTCTCGTTGAGACCGCGCTTGACTTTCCGGTTCTTGGCATTGGCGTCAATATCCGGCCGCACGGATTGGAAGTTGTCCAGATAGAAAAGCATGGCCGGGCTCTTGGCGGTGGCCCCCAGCATGTCGCGAAATTTGCCGAGCACGTTCGGACGGATTGCTTCGCGCTCATAGGCCGGAATCAGGAATCGATCCGATCCCTTGTCGTAGTAGACATTGAAGTGATTGAACCAGAAATCATCCAGTTCTTCAGCCAACTGCCGGTTGCTCTCGATCGCACGCAACAGCTTGGACTCCAGAAGATCGTACGCCACCACTTGCTGCGGTGCGTTCATCAAAAGCACCTTGCGTCGAATATCGGTGGGAGCAAAGTTCATGAGCTGTTGGCGCTGGGCGCGGGGCATAGCGATCAGGACCTCTTCCAGCTTGCCGGCCGGCATCGACGCCAGGAGACTGCTTTTCTTTTCCGGAGTGCCGCTGCGCATGGTTTGCAATTCCGCGGAATCCAGAACTTCTTCCAGAGGCCTGGCTGGTTCCATGTCCACATTGGAATCGGCTGCCTTGCCGTCGGTTCCTTTTTTTGTTTTGTAACGAGGAATGAGACGCTCCACGGCTGCCCGCAACATGGGATCTTCCGGCATCGGCTGCCGGCCCTCCGCGATCGCTCGAATCAACTGCGGAGGCGGATAGTGCTGCACGGTTTCCATCGGCGTCATACGAAGCGATTC
>CATPAO010000032.1 GCA_955652025.1 Casimicrobiaceae bacterium | reverse complement strand
TCCCTCGATGGCGAGCGCGTTGTACGTTAGATATATGTATGATATGTTACCGGCGCGGGTCGCAAGCGGGCATGGCGACCGCTGCGCGGGGAGGGCAGAACCATGATGTCGGAACGCCAAAGACACTTTCGCCAGGAGTACATGGCGCAGGTCCACCCGCTCTACAACGGGTTGGTGCATATCGGTTTCATCTACTTGGTCGGCCTCGGCTCGATTGCGTGGTTCGTCAGTCGCATGAACCACCCGACCTGGGAATGGCTGCTGATCATCCCGGTTTTCGTGCTATCCAACCTGTTCGAGTGGTGGATCCACAAGTACATGATGCATCGGCTGGTCGACGTGTTTGCCTTGCGTGCGATCTACGACCGGCACACACGGCAGCATCACCAGTATTTCACCGACGGTGAAATGACCGTCGACTCGACGCGTGAGTTCCGCATCATCTTCTTTCCCTGGCGCGCGTTGCTGAGCTTCATGCTGCTTTCGGTGCCGTTCGCCCTTCTGCTGGCTTGGCTCGTCAATCCAAATGCAGGATGGATCCTGATGTGCACCAACGTCGGGCAGTACCTGATTTACGAAACCTTCCACTACTCCTGTCATGTGCACGAGAACGCGTTCGTCCGCAACTGCCCGTTCGTGAACACGATTCGCCGGCACCATACCGCGCACCACAACCAGGGCATCATGATGGGGTACAACATGAACCTGACGTTTCCCATCGCCGACTGGATCATGGGCACCAGCGATCTGAATTGCGGCTTGCTGGGACACATCTTCAATGGCTACAGCACGCGTTACGTCAAGCCGGAGATCGAGGCGGTAGAAAGCCGATACCGGACGCAGGCGGGAAACGCGGCCAGCGTCTGAGCAGGGCCGGTGGGAACGACGAAATACAAGACGCCACCAAACCCATAGCGCGCAGCGAAAAGCGCCGGGAACCACGAGGAGGATTCATGAATTGTCGTGCGAGATCGTTGTCGCTGTCGATGGCACTGTTTGCGCTGCAGGCGGGATCGAGCGCTTACGCCCAGGAAGTCCTGAAGATCGGGCAGATCGAAGCCCAGACCGGAACGCTCGCCACGTACGGCTGGATGGGCAGCCAGGGCGCGAAACTCGCGGTCGACGAGATCAACGGCGCCGGCGGCTTCAAGGTCGGCGCCAAGACCTACAAGCTCGAGCTGATTTCTCCGGACACGAAGGCCAATCCGCAGGATGCCCTGATCCAACTCAAGGATCTGCTCGAGAACCAGAAGGTCAAGTACGTTTTCGGACCTTTCCTGACCAACGTATTCAACGGCGTCGAGCCGTACGCCAACCAGAACGACGGCAAGTTCCTGATGATGGGCGGCGCGACGGCAATGCATGCCGTGCTCGGCAAGCCATTGCACGAGTACGCGATCCGCACCTGGAACTGGGACGCGGGAGCGAGCGGGTTCGGCAAGCTCATGGTCGACTACCTCAAGAGCCAGGGCGCCAAAAAGGTCGCCATGCTGTTTCAGAACGACGCCTTCGGCAAGGTCGCCGTCGACATCTACACGCCGTTGTTCAAGGCCGCCGGCATCGACCTGCAAGTCGAGTTGTTCGAGCCGGGGACCAAGGATTTTTCGGCACCGCTCGCGAAGCTCGCCGCGGGCAAGCCCGACTACCTGTTTCCAGGCTACACCGATGCGGTCCTGTACGACATCGTGCGCCAGGCCACGGAGACCGGGATGTTCACGCGCTTCTTCCTGGTGCGCGGATCGATGGGTCCCGGCCTCAAGAACAAGGATCAGATCGACGACTATATCGCGTATCTGCCCAAGTATTTCGAGTCGGCGGAAAAGACGGAGCCGAAGGTGCAGAAGTTCATCAGCGCCTACAAGGCGTTCTACAAGCGTGACTTTCCCTACGATCAGGCGCCGCTCTGCTCGTCGTCGTGCTACGACCATGTCTACATGCTGGTCGAGGCAATGAAGCGCGCCGGCACGGTCGATGACGTGGCGAAAGTGAAGAAAGAACTGTTGTCATTCACCTACCCTGGGATCTGGAACATCCGCTACGATTCGACGGGAGAGGCGGTCTTCGGTTTCGACGTGGTGCACATGAAGAAAGGCGGGGCCATTACGACGACCCATATCGAGCCGAAGTAGCGAATGGAGCAGCTCATCGCCGGCCAGCTGCTCAATGGCGCGATCATCGGAACTCTGTACGGCATCGTCGCTCTTGGCGTAACACTCACCTTCGGCATCACCGGCATCGTCAATTTCGCGCTGGGCGCGTTCATGATGCTCGGCGCGTACGCGGCCTGGTACTTCACCGACGAGGTCGGACTGCCATACTTCGCCGCCGTTCCCGCTGCGGTGATCGTCACGGCGGTCGGCGGCTTCATCGCCGACCAGGCCTTGTTCCGTTTCACGCGCAACAACCTTGTCAACGGCTTGCTCGTTTCCATCGGGCTCATCGCCGTCATGGAAGGCGGCGCGCTCCTGACCTGGACGTCGACTCCAAAGGACATGCACTATGTGCTGCCGGGCGTGATACGGGCCTTCGGTCTGGTCGTGCCCAAGATGAAGCTGGCGGTCTTCGCGCTGCTGCTCGTCGTGATCCTGGCGACCTACGCGGCGCTGACCCGGACGTGGATCGGCCGCGCGGCATACGCCTACGCGCAGAACCCGGAAGCGGCGCGGCTGATGGGAGTCGATACCGGGCGTCTGCAGACCGGGGTTGTCGTCTATTCCACGGCGCTGGCCGGATTGGGCGGTGCACTTTACGCGAGCCTCTACTCGGTCGAACCGACCATGGGCAGCCTCTACATCCTGAAGGCGGTGGAATCGGCGATCCTCGCGGGGATCGGCAGCGTGCTGGGCTCGTTGTTCGGCGGGGTGATCCTGGGGGTAACGGAGAGCATCGGCTCGATATTCCTGCCGTCAGCGTTCCGCGATGCCTTCGGCCTCGTCTTTCTCGTCGCGATCCTGCTGTTCAAGCCGTCCGGGCTCTTCGCCGGCAGAAAATGATGGCGGTACCGAAGTTCCTGATCGCGGTCGTCGCACTGCTGGCGTTGCCGCTCGTCGTGCACAACGATTTCGTGCTCACGATCCTGATTTTCTCGTTTCTGCTGGGCATGCTCGCGGTGAGCTTCAACCTCATCTTCGGCTTCACCGGGCAGCTCTCGATGTTTCATGCCGCCGCCTTCGGCATCGCCGCGTATGCGACGCACCTGTCGATGAAGCACTGGGGGATATCGTTCTGGGAAGGCATGCTCTTCGCTGCCGTGCTGGTGACCGTCATCTCGCTCGTCGTTGGCGCGATCTGTTTCCGCTTCAAGCTCAAGGAGTTCTATTTTGCAGTCGTCACGCTGGCGTTTTCGGAGATGGCGCGGCTCATCGTCCTCAACTGGAACAACCTGACCAATGGCAGTCTTGGCATCAATCTCCAGGACAAACCCACGCTCTGGATTCCCGGACGCGGCGTGGTCACGGTCGAAGGGACGATGATGTGGTACTACCTCTCGGCCGTCGCGCTTGCGCTCACGATTCTGGTTTGCTGGCGCATCGTGCATTCGTGGATGGGGCGCTGCTTCGCTGCGATCCGCCTGAACGATGATCTCGGCGACGCGCTTGGGATCAACGTCTTCCGCTACAAGCTTGCCGCCTTCGCCACCGGCAATCTGATTGCGGCGGTGACCGGCAGCCTGTATTCGTTCTATCTGGGCTTCATCGAGCCCGGCTTCCTGTCGATCGAACAGTCGCTCGCCATCGTGGCGATGGTCTTGCTGGGCGGCCGCGGCATGGTCGCGGCGCCGGTGATCGGAGCTTTCATCCTGACCGCGCTGCCACACGTTATTCATTTCAGTGCTGAAGTGCGCTCCATCGTCTACGGCGGCATTCTGATCCTGACCATCCTGCTCATGCCGCAGGGCATCGCGGGAGCGTGGGTCGGTCGCTTTGGCCGCTTCGGTTTCCGTCGCCATGCTGCTTGAGGTCCAAGGTCTGACCAAGCGCTTCGGTGGCCTCACCGCCGTCTCGGCCATTTCGTTTGCGATCGCCAAGGGCGAGATCGTCGGGATACTCGGGCCGAACGGTTCGGGCAAGACCACGCTGTTGAGCCTGGTCGCAGGGATTATCGTCCCGACCTCGGGCGTGGTGAGGTGGCGGTCGGCGGAAATTCAGGGCAGGAAGCCGCACGAAATCGCCGCGGCTGGCGTCGTCAAGACCTTTCAGAATCCCCAGCTTTTTGTCGAGCTGACAGTGTTCGAGCATTTGCTGATCGCCGGGCATCTGATGCTGAAGCGCGGGCTCGGCTGGCGCCGCATCGTCACCCTGTTCCGCGCCGGCACGGGCGACGGCGACTCCGGGCTGGCGGTCCGCGCCGAGCGCGTCGTGCAGCTGTGTCGGCTGGAAGCATCGCGCGATCAAACCGCGGCGGAACTGTCGTACGGCGAAGAGAAGATGCTCGGCGTCGCGATGGCATTGATGTGCGAGCCCGAGCTTTTGCTGCTCGATGAACCCGCGTCCGGCCTGGGGCAGACGGAGATCGCGGGCCTCGAGACGGTTCTGCGCGACCTGCGCGAACACGGCACGACGCTTTGCATCATCGATCACAAGGTGGGCTTCCTGGGGCGACTCGCGGACCGCGCGATCAGCCTGCATCACGGCGCCAAGATCGCCGAAGGAACACCCGCGGAGGTGCTGCGCGACCCGAGCGTCATCGCCGCCTATCTCGGTGTCCGTCATGCTTGAGCTCGAGCACCTGGATGTCTACTATGGCAAGAGCCACGTGTTGCGCGGGCTGTCGCTGAAAATCGCCGACGGCGAGGTAGTCTCGCTGATCGGCGCCAACGCCGCGGGCAAGCCG
>CATPAO010000031.1 GCA_955652025.1 Casimicrobiaceae bacterium | reverse complement strand
GCGTTGAAGCGCGCGTCGCCGGCGGCACGGATGACCGGATCCGGCGCCTGCGCATTCGCTGCGTTCGCGGCCGAGGACGCTGCGCGCAAGGCGTTGACGGCGTTGCCGCCCGGGCTCGCGGGGCGCGTGGTCCGCACGCTGGCGCGCCATCCGCTGTTCGCGTTCGCGTATCCTTTGGGAACCGGGTCCTAATTGGACACTGAGCGGACCTCGCGGCAGATCACGAAAATCCGCGCAGATTTCCGCTGGGGAGTCGCCAAGTGGTAAGGCACCGGATTTTGATTCCGGCATTCGTAGGTTCGATCCCTACCTCCCCAGCCATTTTCCCGCATCAACTCTAATCATGGCATTTGAGCGGATGCGGATTTTCACCGGCAATGCGAATCCCAAGCTTGCGGAGGCCGTCTGCCGCCATCTCAACATCAGCTTGGGCCGCTGCGTGGTGGGCCGTTTCTCCGACGGCGAAGTGATGATCGAGCTGTTGGAGAACGTGCGCGGACGCGACGTATTCATCCTGCAGTCGACGTGCGCGCCGACGAACGACAATCTGATGGAGGTGCTGGTGATGGTCGATGCGCTGAAACGCGCGTCCGCCGCGCGCATCACCGCTGCGATACCGTACTTCGGCTACGCGCGCCAGGATCGTCGGCCGCGCTCGGCGCGGGTGCCGATCACGGCGAAGGTCGTCGCCGACATGCTGATGACCGTGGGCCTCCACCGGGTGATGGTGATGGACCTGCACGCCGACCAGATTCAGGGATTCTTCAACATTCCGGTCGACAACATCTACGCGACGCCGATCCTGCTGGGCGACCTGTGGAAGCAGAACTACGACGATTTGCTCGTCGTCTCGCCGGATGTTGGCGGCGTGGTGCGCGCGCGCGCGATCGCCAAGCGCCTCGACTCCGATCTCGCGATCATCGACAAACGGCGACCGAAGGCGAACGTCGCCGAGGTGATGAACATCATCGGCGACGTCGACGGCCGCACCTGCGTGATCATGGACGACATCGTCGACACCGCGAACACGCTGTGCAAGGCGGCGACAGCGTTGAAGGAGCAGGGTGCGAAAAAAGTCGTCGCCTACTGTACGCATCCGGTGCTCTCGGGCGGCGCCGTCGCACGGATCGCGGAGTCGGACATGGACGAGATCGTCGTAACCGACACGATACCGCTGTCGCAGGAGGCGAAGACCTGCACGCGGATACGTCAGCTCTCCTGCGCGCAGTTGCTGGCGGAAACGATGACGCGTATCTCCAACGAAGAGTCGGTGAGCTCGCTGTTCACCGACTGAGAAGCGGTTGACCCATTTCATGGATGCCACGACCTCCGACCTCAAGGGCAAGTCCGTTCTGATCACTGGGGCGTCGACCGGCATCGGCGCCGCGGTGGCGCGCGCGTTCGCCAAGGCGGGATGCCGCGTCGCGATCCATTACAACGCGAGCGTGAACCGCGCGGAGGAAGTCGCGGCCGACGTGCGCTTCTCCGGCGGCGAGGCGTTTCTGGTCGGCGGCGATTTCACGTCGTCGTCCAAGGCGCGCGAGGTCGTCGCGGCGGCGGCCGGACATTTCGGCGGGCTCGACATCCTGATCAACAACGCGGGCGGGCTGGTGAAGCGCGTCCCGGTGGCCGAGATCGACGACGCTTTTTTCGACGCGGTGATGGATCTCAACGTGCGTTCGCTGGTGGCCGCGTGTTCCGCGGGCGTGCCGTTCATGCGCAAGGCCGGGCATGGCAACATCATCAACGTGACGTCGATCGCCGCGCGGCATGGCGGCGGCAGCGGCGCCGTCCTCTACGCGTCCGCGAAGGGCTTCGTGTCGACGTTCACGCGCGGGCTCGCCAAAGAACTCGTCCGTGACAACATTCGCGTCAACGCGGTATCGCCGGGCGTGATCACGACGCCGTTCCACGAACGGTACTCGACACCCGCGATGCTCGAGTCGTTCAAAGCGACGATTCCGATGGGGCGCCTCGGTACCGCCGAGGAATGCGTCGGCGCGTTTCTGTTTTTGGCCTCGGATACGTCGTCGGGTTACGTCACAGGGCAGATCCTGGAAGTGAACGGTGGGCAGTACATGCCGTGACCCGCAATCTTCGGTTATAATTCAAGGCTTTCCTCCGCTAAAGCCTCCCGGCAGCGGATTGTCGCCAACGATTGCGGATCACAGCGGACGACTTGTCCGGCCTGCCACTCATCGAGCTGAGCGCGCGGGGCCCGGAAGGGAAGGCCGCAGACAACGGAGTGTTGAAATGGCATCGATCGAATTCACCGCGTATGCGCGGAACACCGAAGGCCGCGGCGCGAGCCGGCGTCTTCGCCGCTCGGGCAAGGCACCCGGCATCGTGTACGGCGGCACCGCCGTTCCGACGCCGGTCGAGCTCGACCACAACGCGCTCGTTCACGCGCTTCGCAACGAAGTCTTCCATGCGTCGATCCTGACGATGAAGCTCGACGGCACCGCGACGAAGGTTCTGCTGCGCGACGTGCAGATGCACCCGTTCCGCAACGAGGTGCTGCACGTCGACTTCCAGCGCATCGACGAGAACCGCAAGATCCGCATGAAGGTGCCGCTGCACTTCGTGAACGCCGAGCTTTCGCCGGCGGTCAAGACTTCGGGCGCCATCGTCAGCCACGTGTTGACGGACCTGGACATCATTTGCCTGCCGAAGGATCTGCCGGAGTTCATCGAAGTCGACCTGTCGGAGCTCGATACCGGCCGCTCGCTGCACGTCCGCGGTGTCAAGCTGCCGCCGGGCGTGACCGCGGTGTCGCACGGCAGCGTCGATCCGGTCGTCGCGACCGCCGTCGTGCCGAAGGCGATCGTCGAGGAAGTCGTGGAAGCGGAAGCCGCCGCCGAAGCTGCTCTGG
>CATPAO010000030.1 GCA_955652025.1 Casimicrobiaceae bacterium | reverse complement strand
TCCTTCCAGCGCACTGACCAGCTCGATGCTTGGATCCATCACTACAACTGGCATCGCCCTCACCAAGGAATTGGAGGCGTCGCACCTATGACCCGGCTCAAATCGTCCTGCAACAACCTCTTGACGCTTCACAGCTAGTCCCAATGGTGCGACAGGCGAACCATGCCGAGCTCGCGCGAGTTCCCGTGGACCACGAGCGGACGCTCGACATGATCGAACAGCCGCACGCCTTCCGGATCGAGCGCGTGCGCGCGAACCAGATACTTGCCCGGCAACAGCGCAAGCGCAGGCAACGTTAGCGCGTACGCGTAGCGATCGGAACCGACTCGACGCGGGCGGACGTCGTCCATGTCGGTCGCGACGCCGTAGACCGGCGTGCCGTCGGCTCGCACCACCCCGATCAACACGACCGGCGCGCGGCCGTCGGGTGTATAGATTTCGCCGCGCACCGTCAGCGTATCGCCCTGCGCGATGGTCTCGCCAGGCTCGAGCGTAAGCGCCGCGATCGCGTAGACGCCGGCGGTAGCCGCCGCCGCGGGGTCGGTGGGCCGTCGCGCGTGGGTATCCTTTTCCTCGTGATAGGCGAGGTACGCTTGCGTCACTTCTGCGACCGGTCCGTAGCGCTCGACCTGCCCGCCCTTCAACCACAGCGCCCGCTGGCAGAGCTTCTGCACGTGGTACATGCCATGCGAGCAAAGCAACAGCGTGCCGCCCGCCGCCAGGTACCGCTCGATCCACGCGATGCACTTTTTCTGGAACGACTCGTCGCCGACTGCCAGCACTTCGTCGGTGATCAGGATGTCGGGCGCAAGCGCGGTGGCGACGGCGAATCCCAGCCGCACGACCATTCCCGACGAGTAATGCTTGATCGGATCGTCGATGTGCTCGCCTAGATCCGCGAACGCCACGATCTCGTCACGCTTGTCGCCGATCTCGTCTGGCGCGAGCCCGAGCAGCGCCGCGGCAAGATCGATGTTCGCGCGGCCCGTGTATTCTGGGTGGAAACCGGAGCCCAACTCCAGCAATGCGCCGACGCGTCCATCGACCATGACGGTGCCGCGCGTGGGCCTGATCACGCCAGCGACGATCTTGAGCAGCGTCGATTTGCCGGCGCCGTTCTCGCCGATGATGCCGAGCGACTCGCCGCGGGCAATCGAAAGCGAAACGCCGTCCAGCGCCCGAAAGACGTGCGCCGCGCCGTGTCCGCGCAGCAGATCGAACACGAGCCGCACGCGGCCGCCGCGCGTCTCGACCTTTGCATAATCCTTGCCGACGCCGGAGAGCCGTAGCAGTGGCACGGTGCCGATCGCGTCTTGCGCCGGTGCCGGCGGCCGCATCAGACGAAATCCTCGAAATGCGGCGACAGCCGCAGGAACACGGCGCGCCCTGCCGCGAGCAGCGCGAGCGCGATCAACAGCGCGATGCCGTCCGCCCACTGGAACGTCACTCGGCCGTCTAACAGCGCGTCGCGCAGACGGCCGACCAGCCAGCCGAACGGATTGGCGGCGACCCATGCACGAAGTTCGTCGGGAACGAGCGTGAGCGGATAGAGAATCGGTGTCAGGTACATCAGGATCATCAAGACCGGCATCAGCACGTGCTCGACGTCGCGGACGAACACCTGCAGCGCGGACAAGAGCAGCGCGAGCCCCGTAACGGCAATGGCGAGCACCCCCCACAACGGCACTGCCACTAGCAGACCTTCGATCCGGATCGGTTCGCCGCCGATCCGCAGCACCGCCAGCACGGCCAGATAGCCGGCGAGCTGCAGCGTGAGCGTTGCTGCAACCGACGCATACACTACGATTTCGTGCGGGAACGCCACCTTCCGGATCAGCCCGGAATAGCTCGCCAGGCTGACGGTTCCGCGCTGTAGCGCCTCCTGCGCCGCAAGCCACGGCCACAGCGCCACCGCGACGAACGCAAGAAAGCTTTGACCAGCGAATCCGGTGGTGCGGAATACCGTGGTGAATACGAAATGATAGACGGCCAGGAGCGCCAGCGGATGCAGCAAAGCCCACAGGAGCCCGCTGACGCTGCCGAGATAGCGTGTCGTCAGCTCGCGCCGAAAAAAATTGGCGAACAATGCGCGGTCGCGCGCCGACGGCGTGCCTGCCCTCCGCATGCGCGGCGCTTCCGTGGCCATCGATGGGAGTCGCGCCATGGTTCGATGAGCCGGTCTCGTGCCGGTGACCGCGCGAACGTGGAGGACGCCGACGGCGAATCGACTACTTCTCGCTGCCGCCCGGTCGCGCGGGTGCGGCCGGGGTTGAATGCGAATGTTCCGCTTCGTCCGCGGTCGCTTCGACCATCGCTTTCACTGCGGCGTCGTCGATCGCCGTCGACGAATCGCCGCGGATCGCTGCCAGCACGGCGTCGCGTTCGTCATCCATGAATTTCCTCTTCATGCCGGCGATGATTTCGTCGCGCACCTCGTCGAACGGCCGGACCTGCGTGGCGCGGCGGTCGTCCAATCGAATGATGTGCCATCCGAACGAAGATTGCACCGGCTCGGAAACTTCGCCCACGGTTTTCAGCGCAAACGCGGCCTTCGAAAATGTGGCGTCCATCCGATCGCGCGTGAACCATCCGAGACGGCCCGCGTTGTCAGCGGCGCTGGGATCTTCGGAAATCTGTTTGGCGACGGCATTGAAGTCGGCGCCGGCCGCGATCTTGGCGCGTGCTTCCTGCGCCAGCCGCTTGGCGTCGTCGGAAGTGTGCTGTTTCGCGTCGAACAGGATGTGCGATGCGCTGATCTCCTCCGCTCTGCGGTATTGATCGCGGTTGGCAGCATAGACCTCGCGCGCACGTCCGACGTAGGCCGCGCGTTTGGCCTCGAACGCGACGCCCGCGGCACTCTCGACCTCGGAGATCCGCAATTGCGCCAGCACACGGTCGACCTCGTTGCCGATCCGTGCCGCGTTGACGGGATTCTGGTCGAGCCTTTCACTTCGCGCCTGTTTGGCCAGCGTCTTGCGCAACAGCATCTGCGACAACAGATCGCCGACACGCTTGTTACTTGCGAGGAATTCGGCGCGCATGTCGGCGGGGATACGCGTGATCTCGGCCTGGAATTCGGCTCGGGTGATGGTCACGGAAGCATTCCGGGCTACGGGCGTTCCAGCGGCGTCGGGCTCGGCGCCGGCCGCCGTTTGGGCGAGCCCGAGGGCCATGGCGCAAATCGCGAAGCGAAGGGACGTGGACTGAGTCATTACCGCGGGTCCTGGCGAATTGATGAAGAGGATTCCCAAAAAAAGCGAAGCCCCGCGCCGCGGGGCCTCGCAAGGAGAACGACCGAGTCTAGCGCGTCAAGTTCCCGGCGGCTTAATGAAGTCGAAGAACATGTTGCACTGGTATCCGGATCTGCAACCCGTATTCTTGACGTTCAGATAATACTGCACGCCAGGCGCCAGCAACATAATCCAGGAATGCTGTGTGGCGCCGACTTCCAGAGAGTAGCTTACGTCGGAGGTGCCGGTCTCCGCATCGTAGAGCGTAAATTCAGTCGCCGTCGAGAAGTCGCAGGGTGTCGTCGAGATGTGCGACAAACGTTGGACGGGCCCGCCTCCCCATTCTGCCCCGGAGATTCCACCGAAGCCGTAAGATGCAACGCCCGCTGGCGGACTCAATCTCACTACCAATGCGTCATTTGATCCGAACCCTCCGTAGCTTGAGGTTAGAACGCGCGTCGTCTGGTCGGTGGTGGCCCACGGTAGATCCACGTTCAGCGTTTTGGTGAAACCCGAACACGAGACGGGCCAGGAG
>CATPAO010000029.1 GCA_955652025.1 Casimicrobiaceae bacterium | reverse complement strand
GATCTCGCTGGGCATCGCGTTCGCCGCCGTGTTTTCCAAGGTACAGCCGATGGTGTTCGGCGAGACGACCGTGCAACGGCTGCCGCATCGGCCCGCGCTGGTGCCGGTGTTCGTCCATCTCGCGCTCGTGCTGATGCTCGGGTTGTGGATTCCGCCGTATCTCGCCGACTGGTATCGGCAAGCGGCGCGGTTGATCGGATGACGCCGTGAATCTCGCGCCGCTGGGACTCGCCGCCGCGACGCTGCCGTGCGCGATTCCCGCCGTGCGCATTCCGGTGAGCTCGGGCCAGGTGCTCGTGGCATGCCGGCTCGCGTGGGAACAAGGCGCGCGGCTTTGCGCGCTGTGGCTCTCCGACGAGCGCGACCGCGATGCGGGGTTCTGCCTTCGGATCGTGTTGCAGGATGCCGAAGGGCTTGCGCTCCTCGAACATACGTTGCCGGACGCGAGCGCGCAGTACCCGGATGTCGGCGCGATATTTCCCGCCGCCAATCGGATGCAGCGTGCGGCATTCGACCTCTGCGGCGTCGCATCGGAGTCGGACGATCAGCGCCCGTGGCTCTGGATGGCGAGCTGGCCGATCGACCGCTTTCCGCTGCAGCGCGATTTCGAAGCGTCGCCGAAATGGGAGCCGGGCGAGGAGAATTATCCGTTCATTCGCGTCGACGGCGACGGCGTGCACGAGATTCCCGTCGGACCGGTACACGCAGGCGTCATCGAGCCCGGCCACTTCCGCTTTCAGATCGTCGGCGAAAAAGTGCTGCGATTGGAGGAGCGATTGGGCTACGTCCACAAGGGGATCGAGAAGCGTTTCGAGGCGCTCACCGTCGACGACGGGTATCGCCTCGCCGGCCGCATCTCGGGCGACAGTACGGTGGCCTACGCATGGGCCTACGCGCAGGCCGTGGAATCGATCGCCGACGTCGCGGTGCCGGAGCGCGCGCTGTGGCTCCGCGCGCTGGCACTCGAACGCGAGCGAATCGCGAACCATTTGGGCGATCTCGGCTACCTCGGCAACGACGCCGGCTTCGCGTTCGGTCTCGCGCAATTTTCGCGCTTGAAGGAAGACTTCTTGCGCCTCAACTTCGCCGCATTCGGGCATCGAATGCTGATGGACTACGTCGTGCCGGGCGGCGTCAAGACGCCACTCGACGCGGCGCATGCCGCGGCAATCCGCGAACAGTGCGCGACCTTCGCCGGCGAGATCGCGGCGATTCGCGACGTCTACGACGAGCATGCCGGATTGCAGGATCGCTTTCGCGCATGCGGTCGCGTGACGCCCGACCTCGCCGCACGGCTCGGGCTCACGGGCTTAGCCGGACGCGCCAGCGGACAGGCGCACGATCTGCGCTGCGATTTCGCCGCGCCACCCTACGACACGCTGGCGCCGCGCGTGGTGACGCGACTCGAAGGCGACGTCGCCGCCCGCGTCGCCGTGCGATTCGACGAGATCACCGAATCGCTGCGGCTCACCTGTGCGATCCTCGACACGATGCCGCCCGGAGAAATAGGTGCGACGCTACGCGACATCGCGCCGTTTAGGCTCGGCCTCGGCGTCGCCGAAGGCTGGCGCGGACCGGTGCTGATCGCGTTGCAGACGGGGCCGGACCGCAGCATCCGCCGCTGTCATCCGCACGATCCTTCCTGGTTGAACTGGCCGGTGCTCGAGCATGCGGTGATCGGCAACATCGTTCCCGACTTTCCGCTGATCAACAAGTCGTTCAACCTGTCCTACAGCGGCCACGACCTCTGACCGAACGCCATGCTGCACATCCTGCGCCAGATTGCGAAGACCGGTATCAAGACCGAGCCGGCGCCCTCGCCCGCCCCCGAGAACGTCGTCGTCGCGCGATTGCAGGAAGAGATTTTGCGCACGCTCGGCCGCGCGCTCACCATACGTCAAGTCGACGCGGGCTCGTGCAACGGCTGCGAGCTCGAGATACATGCGCTCGGCAATCCGTACTACAACATCGAGGGCCTCGGCATCCGCTTCGTCGCGAGTCCGCGCCATGCGGACATGCTGCTCGTGACGGGTCCGGTGTCGAAGCACATGGCGATCGCGTTGAAGCGAACCTACGACGCGACGCCTGATCCGAAGCTGGTCGTCGCCGTCGGCGATTGCGGCTGCACCGGCGGCATCTTCGGCGAGAGCTACGCCACGCTGGGACGCGTCGCGAACGTCATTCCGGTCGACGCCGAGATCCCGGGTTGTCCTCCGCCACCGACCGCCTTGCTGCGCGGAATACTGGCGGCGATCACCGTGCACGCTTCGGCAGCGACGGACGACGGTGACGCATGAGCACCGCCGGGCCAAAGGTGCGGGTGGCGCCCCCTTCTGGGGGCAGCGCGGCGACGCGAGCCGCTAGCGTGGGGGGTCCAAATCAAGTACTACACGCGCCCCAGAAACGTAACGTTGCCGCTCGCGCGACGCGAGTGCCACCTAATCGATAAAGCGCACGCGTCCGGTCTCGATCTCGTACACGCCGCCGACAAGCTTCATTCGGCCCATCGCCCGCCGCGCCTGCGCCTCTGGCGCCAATAGAATCTGCTGCATCGACCAGCGGACATTCGCTTCGACTCCGTGCCGCACCTCCTCCGCCGGCGGCAGCGACGGATCGACGTGCGCCAGGCCGGGAATCATGTAATCCAACAATCGCTCGATGGGGCCTTCCGACGTTGCGCCGCGTGAACGGCGTCCAGCGCGGCGGTGACGGCGCCGCAGCGCTCCTGACCGAGGACGATGAAGAGTGGTGTCTGCAATTGCGTTTCGGCGTATTGCAAACTTCCCATCACTTCCGGTGACACCACATTGCCGGCAACGCGGATCACGAACAGATCGCCGAAGCCGGCATCGAAGATCAGCTCGGCCGGCACGCGCGAGTCGCTGCAGCCGAGAATCGTCGCGAACGGCTTCTGACCGTGCGCGAGATCGGCGAGCGTTTCGTGATGGACGCCGAACCGAGCGGTGCCGCGCAGGAATCGCTCGTTGCCTTCGATCAGCCTTGCGAGCGCTTCTTCCCCGGTCACGGGAGCGGATGCGTCGTTCTTTGTCTTTGGCATGGCGCCCCTTTCGCCGCTCGAAGCTACGGTCAGCGCGTCGGCCGCTCGTAGCGGATGTCCGGTTCGCGCTCCTCGTTGCTGCTGCCGTCGCCGAACGCGACGGCGGCGAATCCGTGCCGCTCGTAGAATCGGCGCGCGCCAGCGTTGCACTGGAACGCATAGAGCCGCAACACCGGCGTGATCAGTTTGGCTTCGTTGATCATCGTTTCGAGCAATTGGCGGCCGATGCCGCGCCCCGTCCATCCTACCTTCACGTAGAGATGCTCGAGCCACGCGCCGTCGCGCGCGGCGAAGCCGATGATCTCCGATTCGAGCTCGGCGATGCGGATCGACCGGCGCGGGAACACGACTTCGCGCATCCAGTCGCGCGTCTCGGTGTCGGAATGGATGACCTTCAGTTTCGGAAACGCGGCGCGCCGCGCATCGATGAACAACGCGGCGACGGCGTCGGTCTCCACGCCAAACCTCTCCGGATTGGGCCGCCGGATGACGAGTTTTGGAACTTCGCTCATCCGTGGGTCCCCACGCTTGCGGCGAACGCCGCTGCGCTGCCCGCGGAGGGGGAGCACCCGCGCCTTGGCCCGGCGGCGCTCATCCGAGAAGATCCCCGGACACCTTGCGTCCGCGCGGTGTGCGTGCCGGAGTTGCGCGCGCCACACCCGCGCCGCGACGTTTCGCCTCCGCGTCGAGCACGGGCTTCAAGTACCGTCCGGTGTAGCTGGCGGGCGCCTTGACGACGTCCTCCGGCGGACCGTCGGCGATGATCTCACCGCCGCCCGCGCCACCTTCGGGGCCCAAGTCGATGATCCAATCGGCCGTCTTGATCACGTCGAGATTGTGCTCGATGACGACGACCGTGTTGCCATGGTCGCGCAGCCGGTGCAACACCGTCAGCAACATTTCGATGTCGTGAAAGTGCAGCCCGGTCGTCGGCTCATCGAGAATATAGAGCGTGCGCCCGGTGTCGCGCTTCGACAGCTCCAGCGCGAGCTTCACCCGCTGCGCCTCGCCGCCGGAAAGCGTCGTCGCCGACTGGCCGAGCGTGATGTAGCCCAGTCCCACGTCGAGCAATGTGGCGAGCTTGCGCGCCACCGCGGGCACCGGCTCGAAAAACGCGTACGCCTGCTCGACGGTCATCGCCAGCACTTCGTGGATGTTCTTGTCCTTGTAGCGGACCTCGAGCGTCTCGCGGTTGTAGCGCTGGCCGTGGCAGACGTCGCAGGGGACGTAGACGTCGGGCAGAAAATGCATCTCGACCTTGATCAGCCCGTCGCCTTGGCACGCCTCGCAGCGTCCGCCTTTGACGTTGAACGAAAAACGGCCGGGTCCGTAGCCCCGTTCGCGCGCCTCCCTCACTTGCGCAAATAATTCGCGGATCGGCGTGAAGAGACCCGTGTACGTCGCCGGATTGGAGCGCGGCGTGCGACCGATGGGGCTTTGGTCGACGCTGATCACCTTGTCGAAGTGCTCGAGACCGGCGATCTCGCCGTACGGCGCGGGCTCCTCGGCGCTGTCGTACAGATGCCGCGCGACCGCGTGATAGAGCGTGTCGTTGATGAGCGTTGATTTGCCCGAGCCGGAGACGCCGGTCACGCAAATGAACAACCCGACCGGGAGGCGCAGCGAGACAGATTTCAAATTGTTGCCCGTCGCGCCGTCGATCGGCCTGCACCAGCGCGACAACGACCGGCTGCTCGCGACGCTCAAGCATCTGCGCGACTTGGGCAACAGCGTGATCGTCGTCGAGCACGACACCGATGCGATTCTGTCCGCCGATCACGTCGTCGACATGGG
>CATPAO010000028.1 GCA_955652025.1 Casimicrobiaceae bacterium | reverse complement strand
GCCTGCGCTCGACATTGCCTACAGGAGCGGCATCGTTTCGAGTGGCGAGAACCTCGGGAAGCTGCCGATCATCGATTCGCGCGGCTACGACGAACAGGGCATCCACTACATCTGGCGCACGTTTTCGGAACGCGCCCGAATCGACGCGGCCAATCGCGGCAACCATGGCAACCAGGTGAACTGGCGCTACGGCACCGGGCTACTGCCAGCAACTGCGGCGCAATTCGCGGCTGTGACGCTGGAGTCGTTCTTGACGATGGACGACTGGCTATCGAACCTGCTGACGAGCGCGCCGAAGGCGACGCTGAACGCAGTGCGCACCCAGGCGCAGGTGATCGCAGCGAAACCGTCGGAGGCCTTCGACTTGTGCTACCTGACCGGCGATGTCACATTCTCGACCGAAGTTACCGACATGGCGCTGTGCGACGCCGACCCAAGGCTGATGATGCATTCGTCGCCGCGCCAGGTCGCCGGTGGGCCATTGACGGAGAACATCCTGAAGTGCCAGCTCAAGCCGCTGAATGCCGCCGACTACCTGCCGGCCACGTTCGGCGCGGCACAACTGGCCCGGCTGCACGCGGCTTTTCCCGACGGCGTATGCGACTGGAGTAAGCCAGGCGTCGGCCAGCAACCGGCCGTGAGCCCGCTGACGTTCGAGAACGGGCCCGGCGGAGAGCCGCTCGGCCCACCGCCGCAGTCCACACCGTTGCGAGGCGGTCCTTGAGCAGCACCTAACCGCCAGATTGACAGAGGGACTGCCACTCCCACTCCTCCGGGCGCGAGGGGTGGCGGTCCTCTCGCCACGTGCGGCGCCATCTTCTTTGACCGATCCGTTTAGATAAGACACCGGGGACGCGATGAGCGGCCATCTGGCCTTGCTGATCATGTGACCGTCTGAACCCAAGAACGCTAAGTCGTTTTTCGCGAAGGTTGGGAATCAAACGCGCGAGATCACTTGAAAGGGGCGTTTGGATAGATTAGGGCGCGGCCGTCCGCGACTCCCTCCATGCCTTTGTCAAATGGGGAGCGTGTCGCACTACGTGAACACCATCGGACCAGTCGATGGAGTTTGCTTACGACCGCTGGTGCTTCCACCCGGCAACAGTACGTTTGAAGTGTTGGATCCCAGTCGAATCGAAAACACCGGCTGTCGCTTGCCACGAGTGGCGACTGATTTTAATGTGTCGCGGTTCGATAACGATGACATTGAATGAATTGGATTCTCCTCGGGCACGCGTCGAGGTCGCGGTTCCAGCTTGGACGATGATCGGTTCGTGCGCGAGCGCGTCGCGACGCATCGATCCCTCGGAGGCGGCACCCAAATGCAGATGGCCCGCGAGCAGCAAATCGCACTCGCAGACCGACGCCATCTCCCTTGCGAGCGCGGCGCGGCCGACGAGTTCGCCGGAGTCGTAACCGGCTGGCAGATCGAATGGGTGATGCGTGACGATCACCTTGGCAATGCTGTTGGGCAGTAGGCAAAGGCGCTTTTGCACGCGATCGATCTGCGTCTCGTTGATACGGCCGTGCTTGAACGTCAGCGAGCGCGCCGTACTGATGCCCACGACCGCGATTTCCTCGTCGATGAACCAGGGCTCCAAGTCGTCGGTGATATATCGGCGATACCGAGCGAGCGGTCGCGTGAATCTCGTGACCACGTCGTAGAGCGGGACATCATGGTTGCCAGGGACAATTATCTGCGGCATCGGCAACCGATCCAAGAATGCACGAGCTGCCTTGAACTGACCAGTGCGGGCGCGCTGAGTGAGATCGCCCGATACCGCGATCAAATCGGGCGCGAGGCTTTGGACAATCGTCGCCAGCGGATCCAGCAGCGACGCGTCGGTCCGGCCGAAGTGCAGATCCGACAAATGCACGAGCGTGCGCATAGATACAGTCACCCCAGCGCTACGGCGTTGCTGGGGTTCCTGGGACAACGACGGACAGCGCTGCGGGAAGAACCCGGTAAAGAAGAGGCGCGCGCATGTAACAAAGCTCGCCGTCGTTCGCGACCCGCAATCGGTCACGACGCGTTTCCACCCCGAAGCTTTTCGCAGACGTCATATCGAAGTCTTTCGACTGTTTGAGCCGTTTGAACAGCGCCCGCATCGCTAGGCGAAGCAGACCCAGGCGCCCAGTTCGGTTTGCAACGTACAAACTGAGAACGGCCTCGTCGAGGCGCGCGCGTTCGCCAATCCTGAATCCTTCCATTTCATACCGATTGTTGCCAACAAAGACGAACGGCGTCCGGCGTGCCAGCGCGGTCCCGTCGATGTCGATGCGCACATCCAGGAGTGGGTAGCGTCGAAAGACCACAAACCCCGCCCAGATGAGCGCTGGCCATTTTTCGCGACCGAGCTGTTGCCGCAAAGCGTCGCGCTCTGCTACGACCTTCGGATAGAGTCCCAAACTCGAATTATTAAGAAAGAAGCGATCGTTGACGGCGCCCACGTCGACTTTGAGCGTCTGCCCGTCGGCGATCGTTCGAACAGCTCCGTCGAGATCCAGTGGGATATGGAGGTCCTTGGCAAAATGATTGAACGTGCCGAAAGGAAGAATACCCAATGCAGTGTCAGTATCGACTAACATTGGCGCAGCGGCATTCAGCGTTCCATCACCCCCTCCGATGACGATCAGGTCCGGCTTCACGATAACTGCACGTCGGACTTCCGCAACGATCTCGTCGGGTTTTACCAGCCTGATTTCTGCCTCAACTCCAGCCGACTTGAAGCGGCCTGCGAGATCTGCGGAAAATCCGCTGATCTTTGGCGAACCAGAGGACGCATTTACGATGACCGAAACGCGGGTATCCATCTATTCGGCCTGCCGGCGCAACCCAATCTTCCACTTCGCGCAGGTGGGGCGCACCGCGGTCAGCGCCAGCGCCGACCACGCGATCGCCTCGAGGATACCCCCCAGAACATCACTCACGTGGTGAACACCGAGATACACCCGGCTCAAGCAAACGAGCCCGATCATCACGATTCCGGCGGCGGTCACGGCACGATGTCGCTGCGGTGTCATCGTCAACACGCACGCGATGACAAACCCGTAAAAGACGGTCGAGGCCATCGCATGTCCGCTGGGAAAACTATAGCTGGGAAGGGTGAGCAGCGGATCCTCGAACGTGGGACGGCCACGATGAATCAGAAGTTTCAGGCCGTAATTGAGCAGATTACCGCCGAGCACCAGCGTCACCAGTGCAATCAAGCGATCGTAGCTGCGCTTGCGCACCAACACTACGCAAACCAACGCCGTCACCAGGGTCAGCGTAGAGGGCGCGCCAAGAAAACTGATGACGATCATGCCTTCGGTAATCGGGGGCATGGCGTGCAGGTATAGCCAGGTACCGACCCCCGCATCGATCAAGGTGAGCGTGCCGCCGGTCTCGACGGTTGCAGCGATCCACGAGAATGCGACCAATGCAGCTGAAACCGTCAGCATTGCCGGAATGAGGTCACGATATCGCATGGCGTCTCTAAGGATGATCGCAAAGGGTAGGACAGATTGTCTGCAACAAAACGAGTCTGACGAAGCTTAAGCGAATGTGTCGAGGGTTTTTACGTTGCCGGAACTTTGGGCAGAAGGCGCCTGCGGTAAGTGACTGAACCTTTGCGATTTGGTTGGAGATGGAACGCCTCTTGCAAACACGCATAGACGAAGCGCCAGGAATAATGCTGTATCTCACAGCACGAGCGTGGAGGCCAGATGAAGTCCATCCTTGATCCTTCGTTCCGCTACACAAAAAGTGTGGAAACTGATTTACGAAAAACCTTTGCTAGAGTTCGCCGCGAGCTGTGCAAACAACAGCAGGAACAGTCGACGGTTAGCGTCGAAGGAATAAGAAAGGTTCTTCCCTTTCATTCTCGGAAGGCCGCGTTGTAAGGGCATTGCGTGGAAAGTAAACAACTTGCCGCTGCTTGATCCCGGCCGAACTCCTGCAAATGGTGACGAAGACGAAGCCGCCTGGACCCTTCAAGCAGCCGTGGCACGCGGTCAGCGTTGTCGGAGGGCCCATGGTGTGCCCGGCTACCGAGGGGCTGCGTCATAAGCGCTTTTTGAGCGACGAGGCACCCGCATTGCCAGTTCCAGAATGTTCGTCGCCTTGGCGCTGCAAATGCATGTACCGCCATCACTCAGATCGACGCGCGAATCCCCGTCGGGCGACGGATTGCGGTAGGTACCCGAGCCCTAGGGTCGGGCAAGAGAGGCGCGGCGGGCTTCAGACGCGCGGACGGCGGGCAGGCGATTAGGCTAACTCACAATAACCGAGCGCGCACGTCGCTGCTTCCCACGCGAACTTGTTGCCGCCGCGCATCGCGTAGCACGCATAGCGGCACTGCGCGGACACCATGACGCCGAAATTCACATCGGCTTCGTTGTCGTTCAAACCATTCGGCAAAAGCCGGATCCCGTAGTCGATCGTCGCCTTGAGCGTGATCCCGCGCGCGCGGCCGACGACTATGCCGAGACCGGTTCGATCGCCGCCGCCCACCCGGTCGAAGCGCGACGGCCCGTTCGTGACCGCATCGATTTCGACACCCCACAGTGCGCCGGTTCCGGCCATGTCCTGCACTTCGAATACGCCGCCCCAGGTCGGCCCGTTGCCGAACTTGTTCGCTTGGCCGTAGAACGCGACATTCGAGCCGCAATTGGAACGGTTGTTGAGAATCGTCAGATTCGCCCATTCGAACGAACGCGTGTCGGGATCCGTCGTGACATGCGTGTAGAGCGCTGGCATGACCGTGCCTGCACCGCCGGGCGGCGCCGACCGGGTCACCCCGTGAGCCTCGCGGGGAATCCGTAACCGTCGGCGGGACGCGGTGTCACGCCCTGGAAATAGCCCGTTTGCGCGTGTGCGCCCGCAGCCAAGCCCAATGTGATCCACGACAGCAATCGCGGTTGCATCGGAATCTTCGTGTTTGCTCGACAATCAATCGCGCGCGAGGCGCGCTCGGAGCTGCTCGGGAGGCAGGCTGTCGTACACCTCGAACGGCTGGTGAATCCACGGATTGTCGGGAAGATAGTCGACGCTGTAATCCGGCTTGAACACCGAGCATCCCTTCCACCACAAGACGGCCGTCTTGAGCTCGATGATGTGGGGAAATCGACGCGGCAGTTCGGCGTGGACCGCTTGCAGCGTGTGGCCCGAGTCGACCATGTCATCGACCAACAGCACGCGTTCGCCGAGTCGCGGCCTGGTCATCGTCATGTGCTCGGCGATCACGAGCTCACCGCGCAGCGTACCGCCTTCCGCCGCGTACGAATGTGTCGAGAGAATCGCCAGCGGCTGCTCGAAGATGCGCGACAGCACATCGCCGACGCGCAAGCCGCCGCGCGCGATGCAAATGACCTGGTCGAAGCGAAAGCGCGACTCGAAGACGGCGAGCGCGAGCCGCTCCACGAGCGTGTTGTATTGATCCCAACTGACGTGCAGGCTCATCCCCTCGCTCCGCGCGGTCTTTCGTGGATTTTGTTTCCTCGAATCGACTGGCTTCGCCAGCGATTCGAGGCTAACTCACCCGGACCAAAGTAGGTTTGCACATTCGTCCGACGATTCAAAGCAGGGTTTCACTTTTGTCCGTTTACTGGAATGGATGGTGCCGCAGGATCGTCTCTTCACGGTCGGGTCCGGTCGAGATCATGGCGATCGGCACGGCGGTCAGCGCCTCTATCCGCTCGAGATACGCGCGCGCATGCGCGGGAAGCGCGCCGTGCGTCTTTGCGCCGACGGTCGACTCTTGCCATCCGGGCAACGTTTGGTAGACCGGCGCGCACTGCGCGACGGCATCGGCGCCGGTCGGAATCAAATCGAGCGGCTTGCCGTGCATCGTGTACCCGACGCAGATGCGAAGTTCGCGCATGCCGTCCAGCACGTCGAGCTTCGTGATGCACATGCCGTCGACACCGTTCAATTCGAACGAGCGGCGAAGCGCGGGAATGTCGAGCCAGCCGCAACGCCGCGGCCTTCCGGTCACGGATCCGAATTCGTTGCCGCGCCTGGCAAGGCCGGCACCGACGTCGTCGGTGAGCTCGGTCGGGAAAGGGCCGGTGCCGACGCGCGTCGTGTACGCCTTGACGATGCCGAGCACGTAATCGAGGAGTTGCGGCCCGATGCCCGCGCCGGGCGCGGCTGCGCCGGCCAGGCAATTCGAGCTCGTGACGTACGGATAGGTGCCGTGATCGATATCGAGCAGCGCGCCCTGCGCGCCCTCGAACACCAACGAATCGCCGCGTTGGCGTGCTTGGTAGATCAGGCCGGCAACGTCGGCGACCATCGGCGCTAGCGTGCTCGCGAGCGCGAGCGTTTCGTCGCGCGTCTTTTCGAACGGCACCGGCGCACATTTGTAGTAGTTCACAAGCATGAAATTATGGAATTCCAACAGCGCCGCCAGCTTTTCGCCGAAGCGCGCCGGATCGAGCAAGTCCTGCACGCGCAACGCGCGGCGGGCGATCTTGTCCTCGTACGCCGGCCCGATGCCGCGACCGGTAGTGCCGATCTTGGTCTCGCCCATACCCGCTTCGCGCGCCTGGTCGAGCGCGACGTGCACCGGCAGCACGAGTGCGCACGCCGGCGAGATGCGAAGGCGCGAGCGAATCTCGACGCCCGCCGCCTCGAGCTCGGCGATTTCTGACATCAACGCGGACGGCGACAGCACGACGCCGTTGCCGATGAAGATCGCCACGCCGGGGCGTAACGCGCCGGACGGGATCAGGCGCAGAACCGTTTTGCGGCCGCCGATGACCAGCGTGTGGCCGGCATTGTGGCCGCCCTGAAAACGCACGACGCCCTGCGCGTTCTCGGTCAGCCAATCGACGATCTTGCCTTTGCCTTCATCGCCCCACTGGGTGCCGATGACGACGACGTTTTTGCCCATCGTGAAATTCTTTCTAATGCGTCAGCACGTCCGCGAGCTGGCGCAGGTACAGCGTGAATCCAGTAGCGGGGCGCGCGCGGCCGAACGCTTTGCCTATGCCGTCGTAGCGGCCGCCATTGCCGATCGCCGACGTGTGGCCGGAGGTGAACACCGAGAAGATCGCACCGTTTTGATAATGATAGCCGCGGAGGTCGGCGAGATCGATGTGGAGCGCCTCGACTTGGTCCGCCGCCGATTGCGCCAAAGCGTCGAGCGCGGCGAGCGCATTGGCGATGGCGGGCGTATCGGGCAGGTCCGTGCGCGCCTTTGCCAACACCTCCTGCGCGGGACCGTACAGCGCGGGCAGCGTTGTCAGCGCATCGCGCCACGCCGTCGGCAGCTTCGCGCAGATCGATGCGACGGTGGGAACGTCTTTCGCACCCATCGCGACGAACAGATCGCCGTCCTCGCCGTGATTGGCGATGCCGGCGCTGTTAACGAGCGCACGATAGACGCCGACGTGACCGAGATCGAGATGCAGATTGTGCGCGCCCGCCGCCGCGAGCGACGACAGGAGCAGCGACACCACTTCCCGATCGCCGGCGATACCCGCTTCGCCGAACATTTCCGCGCCGACTTGCAGCACCTCGCGCGATGCGCCCGGGACTGCAGGCATGGTCCGCAGCACGCTGCCGGCGTAACAGAGGCGCGTGACACCGGGTTCGTTCAGCACATGCGCGTCGATTCGCGCGACCTGCGGCGTAATGTCGGCGCGCACGCCCAGCAATCGTCCGGATAACGGGTCGACGACCTTGAACGTCTGCAAATCGAGGTCGCTGCCGGTACCAGTCAGCAGCGAATCGAGGTGCTCGACGAGCGGCGGATGCACGAGACGGTAGTCGTGCGCCGCGAAATGATCGAGCAGCGCGCGCCGCAGCGCTTCGAGCCGCGCGGCCTCCGCCGGCAGCACGTCTTCGATCGACTCGGGAAGCAGCCAGTTACGCATGCTGCAGTACGACCAGCGAGATGAGGCCGAAACCGATCGCGATCAGGCCAATGAAGCGAAGCTGGCCGTCGGTGAGCGCGATCAGGCGGTTGAACGTCTCACGCCAGAGCCGCGGCGCGACGAACGGCAGGAGACCCTCGAGAATCAACACGAGCGCGAGCGCGATCCAGAGCGATTCCCCCACGAGCGTCTCCAAAGGCGCCGCCGGAATGCTATTTCGCGGGTTTCGGGGCGCGACCCGACCCGTACTGCTTGAAATACTGGAAGAACTCGGCGCTCGGGTCGAGAATCAGCACGTCGCTCTTGCTGCGGAACGTAGCCTTGTACGCTTCGAGACTGCGATAAAAGGCGTAGAACTCCGCATTCCTGCCGTACGCATCGGCGTAAATGGCCGACGCGCGCGCGTCGCCTTCACCCTTGACCTTTTGCGCGGCGCGATATGCATCGGCGAGGATCACCTGGCGCTGACGGTCGGCGTCGGCCTGGATCTTCTCGCGCTCGGCCGCGCCGAGCGAGCGCAGCTCGTTCGCCACGCGCCGGCGCTCCGATTCCATCCGCTGATAGACCGGGCCGGTGACGTCCGGCGGCAACTCGACGCGGCGCAGGCGCACATCGATGACTTCGACGCCGATCGACGCCGCATCCGCATTGGCCTTGGCCCGCGTTTCGGAAGTGATCTTGTCGCGCTCGGTCGAGATCGCCTCGTGGGCGGTGTGCTTGTTGAACTCCTCGGCGAGGTTCGCGCGAACGGTCTGCGACAGCCGCCGGCGCGCCGCTTCCTCGTCGCCCTGGACCGAGATGTAGTACTGCCTCACGTCGAGGATCCGCCACAGCACGATGAAATCGACCAGGAGGGGCTTCTTTTCCGACGTCGTCATTCGGTCGGGTTCCGCCGTGTCGAGCGTCAGGTTGACCTTGTCGTAGAACTTGACGTTCTGCAGCAATGGCACTTTGAAGTACAGACCGGCATTGGACTGGGTCTCGATTACTTCGCCGAGTTGAAATTTGATCGCGTATTTGCGCTGGTCAACCGTGTAGATCGATTGCGATGCGACGAGCAATAGCGCAACCAACAACGCGAGAATAGGCATCGAGAATTTCATCGCCTAGCGCCCTTCGCGATTGCGCAATGCGTCGCGCGAACGTGTCGGGTCGAGCGTCACCGCGGGCTCGGGAACGGACGGCGCGCGCGGCGCCGCCGCCGGATCACTCGTTGCGCCAGCGCCTACGGCCGCTGCGCCTTGCAGCAGGCGATCGAGCGGCAGGTTGAGCAGGTTGCTGCCGCTTTTCTGGTCGATCAGCACCTTGCTCGAGTTGCCGAGCACCGATTGCATCATGTCGAGATAGAGGCGGTCGCGCGTGACGCCGGGCGCCTTCTGGTATTCGGTCAGGATGTCGCGGAAGCGTGCGGCGTCACCCTCGGCGCGCTGGACGACCTCGGTCTTGTAGCCGTTGGCCTCCTCGTTCAACCGCGAGGCCATGCCGCGCGCGCGCGGCACCACGTCGTTCGCATACGCCTGGCCTTCGTTCTTCAGCCGCTCGCGGTCCTGGCCCGCCTTGACCGCGTCGTCGAACGCCGCCTGCACCTTGTCGGGGGGTTGCACGCTTTGCAGCGTCACCTTCTGCACGAAGATGCCGGTGCCGTAGCGGTCGAGCATCTGCTGCATCAGCTGCTCGGTCTGCTTCGCGATCTGCTCGCGTCCTTCGTACAGCGCGAAATCCATCTTGCTCTTGCCGACGACTTCGCGGATCGCGGATTCGGCGACGAACGCGGCGATCTGGTCGGGCCGGCGGTTGTTGAAGACGTAGGCTTCGGCGTTCTTGAGGTTGTATTGGACGGCGAACTGGATGTCGATGATGTTTTCATCGTCGGTCAGCATCACCGCTTCCTTGTCGACCTTGTTCTTCGGCGTGTTGCGATAGCCGATCTCGATCGTCTTCACCTGCGAGAAGTCGACCAGCTCGACCGCCTCGACCGGGAAGGGCAGGTGCCAACGCGGCCCCGGCTGCGTCGTTTCTGTGTATTTGCCGAAGCGCGTGACGACGCCGCGACGGCCCTCGTCGACGATGTAGAACCCGCTCGCGAGCCAGACCACGAGCACCAGCGCGACGAGCAATCCGGCGCCGCCGAGCGGCCACTTGGATTTGGGCCCCCCACCGCCTTCGGGCGGGGTTTCATCGCTGCCGGCCTTGCGGCCGAACAGCTCGTTCATCCGGCGATTGACATTGCGCCAGATCTCGTCCAGATCGGGCGGCCCGCCACTGCCGCCACGCTTGCCCCATTGCGGATCGTTGAGCGACATTGCGATGAATTAGGGCCTGTTCACACTATGTCCACGAATGCGTTGCAAAATGCCTCTGCGCGAGGCGCGAAAGCGAAGGCGGGCCGGGGGCCCGGCGGGCTTTTGTAACAAAGCGCAGAGTCATTTTCGCAGCAACCCGAAGGGAACGGGCGTCCTGGGGCGCCACTCTGTGTTGCTTCCTCGCGAAGACGCCCGGTCTTAGCTTCGTCAAGCGCCTTGATTGGTACCCCATGCCACCCGTTCGCATTCGCGGACATAGTGTGAACAGGCCCTAGTGTAAGAAGTCGTCGGGAAACGAGAAACCCACGCGCTCACGGAGGGCGCGCCCGTCAACGAGGCAGCGCCGGCGCCTGATCCTGGTTCCGGGTGTTTTGGGTTATGGGTGCGCGCGGGAAACGCTCGGCCAGCGCGGTGCGCAATTCGACGCATCCGACGCCGGTCAATGCGCTTGTTCGAACACTCGAAATGTTACCACAGGCGTCCCGCTCGACGCCCGGCGGCAATCCCGCGACATCGCACTTGTTGAGGACGCGGATTTGCGGCACGTCCGCGGCGCCGATTGCCGCCAGCACCGCTTCGACGGCGGCCGCCTGCTCATCGCGATTCGCCGCGCTGGCGTCGACGACGTGGAGCAAGAGGTCGGCCTGGGCGGCCTCGGCGAGCGTAGCCCGGAACGCCGCGACCAGGTCGTGCGGCAGATCGCGGATGAAGCCTACGGTGTCGGACAATACGAGCGCTTCCGCCCCGTCGACATGCCATTTGCGCAGTGTCGTGTCGAGCGTCGCGAAGAGCTGGTCGCCCGCGTGCACGCGACTGCCGGTCAGGCGGTTAAACAGCGTCGATTTGCCGGCGTTCGTGTATCCGACCAGCGCGATCGTGCGCACGGCGGCGCGGCGGCGGGTGCGGCTTTGCGTCGCGCGCGAGACGGTGACGCGCGACAGCCTTCCGCGCAAGTGCTTGACGCGCTGCGCGATCAGGCGCCGGTCGGTCTCCAACTGTGTTTCACCGGGACCGCGCAGTCCGATGCCACCTTTTTGCCGCTCGAGGTGGGTCCAGCCTCCGGCCAGGCGGGTGGCCATGTGGCTCAACTGCGCGAGCTCGACCTGCAGCTTGCCCTCCGCGCTTTGCGCCCGCTGGGCGAAGATATCGAGGATCAGGCTCGTGCGATCGATGACGCGGCAAGAAAGCGCCTGCTCGAGATTGCGCTGTTGCACGCCGGAGAGCGCGTGGTCGAAGATGACGAGGTCGGCGCCGGTTTCGTCCTTGCGGGCGGCGATCTCGGCGACCTTGCCGCGGCCCGCGAACAATGCCGGGTCCGGGCGATCGCGCCGGCCGCCGATTTGCGCGACGACCGTCGCGCCCGCAGACGCTGCCAGCGCCGCGATTTCAGCGGTGTGCTCGCCGCGATCGCCGCGGCCGAGCGCGAGCGCCACGATCAGTGCGCGGTCGCCGCCGTCAGGACGTTCGAACATGCCCGGTCCGACAGGGGCGGCAACGGCGCGCCACCCGCGCGGCGTGCTTCAGGCTTCGGCCTCGGCGGTGTGGTTGTGGTGCGGCATCGCGACCGAGCGCGACGGCACGACCGTCGAGATCGCGTGCTTGTACACCATCTGCGTCACCGTGTTCTTGAGCAGGACGACGTATTGGTCGAACGATTCGATCTGTCCCTGCAGCTTGATGCCGTTCACCAGGTAGATCGAAACCTGCACGTGTTCCTTGCGCAGGGTATTGAGGAAGGGGTCTTGTAGCATTTGCCCTTTGTTGCTCATCGAGAGCTCCGTTTTTATCGGTCGGCCGCACCTTTGCTTCAGGGCTCGAGCCGCGTTGCCGCCCGTGACGGCGGGGTAGGCCCCCTAGCGGCGTGCGGCGGAGTCCGCATAGGGGTTGAAACCGACTTTGAATTGTATCCTAAGCGGAGTGCCCCGCAGTTGGAACGCGTCGGCGAAGAAATGTTCCAGGTAGCGGCGATAGGCGTCGGGGACGTGACCGAGCGCGCTGCCGTGGATGACGACCAGCGGCGGATTGACGCCCCCTTGATGGGCATAGCGTAGCTTGGGCCGCACCAATCCGGCGCGAGGCGGCTGTTGGCGCTCGACGGCTTTTTGCAGCGCGCGCGTAAGACGCGGGGTCGACAACTTGGCCATCGCCGCCGCGTACGCGTGGTCGACCGAACGAAACAGCGCGTCGACGCCGCGACCCTCCCGCGCGGAAATGAAATGATGCTGGGCGAACGACAGAAAGCCGAGCTTGCGGCCGAACTCGCGTTTGACGCCCTCGCGCGCTTCGTCGGCGAGGCCATCCCATTTGTTGACGCCGATGACGACGGCGCGGCCCGCCTCGAGCACGTGGCCCGCCAAATGGGCATCCTGCTCGGAGATACCGCCCTGCGCGTCGAGCAACAGGACCACGACGTTCGCGTCCTCGATCGCCTGCAGCGTTTTGATTACCGAGAATTTTTCGATCGATTCGAACACCTTGCCGCGGCGGCGCACGCCCGCGGTGTCGATCAGCGTGTATGGCCGTCCGTCGCGCTCGAAGTCGAGATAAATCGCATCGCGCGTCGTTCCTGGCTCGTCGAAGGCGATGACGCGCTCCTCGCCGAGCACGGCGTTGACGAGCGTGGATTTGCCGACGTTGGGCCGACCGACGATCGCGACCTTGATCCGGTGTAGGACACCTTCGTCCGGCGCGTCCGCGGTCGCGGGCGCCGGCGTGTGCTCGAGCGCGATTTCGATCATCTCGCGCACGTTCTCGCCGTGCTCGGCGGAGATCGGCAACGGCGCGCCGAGCGCCAACTCATGGAATTCGGCGACCGCGCGCGCGGGATCCAATCCTTCGGCCTTGTTCACGACGAGGACGACGGGGCGGCCGGAGCGACGCAGCAACAAGGCGATCGCGGTGTCCTGCGGCGTGAGGCCCGCACGGCCGTCGACGATGAACACGACGACATCGGATTCGGCGATCGCGGCTTGCGCCTGCTTCGCCATCTCGTGGAAGATCCGCGACGACGCGACCGGCTCGAAGCCGCCGGTGTCGACGACGATGAATTCGCGCTCGCCGGCGCGGGCGCGCCCGTAATGACGGTCGCGTGTCAGTCCCGGATAGTCGGCGACCAGCGCGTTGCGGGTCTTCGTGAGCCGGTTGAACAGCGTCGACTTGCCGACGTTGGGGCGGCCGACGAGGGCGATGGTGGGGAGCATTTACGGACGATTACACAATCGCTTGATTGATGACTTCGTCGTTCCCGCGAAAGCGGGAACTCAGTGTCGTATCCAAGAGTCACTGGGGCTCCCGCGCATGCGGGAGCGCCTTCGCGGGGACGACGATTTCCCAGGCTCAATATTGCTAGCGCGCGGTGATCGAGTACAGGTTGCCGCCGTCCGACAGCCACAAGCCGCTGCCTGCGAGGAGCATCGGCTGCGACGTCGCCGGCCGACCGTCGGTGGCGAGCCGCCCGACGTACGCGCCGTCGGCAAGTGCCAGCAGGTGCAAATAGCCTTCGACGTCGACGACGCCGACGTAGTCGCCGACAAGCTGCGGGCCGCCGATCTTGCGCGCCGCCAACGCATCCTGCTTCCACACCGACGCGCCGCTGGTCTTGTCGAGCGCGTGCACCGCGCCCTTGTCGTCGGTCACGTAGAGATTCTTGCTGTCGCCGGACAAACCGGTAAGACTCGACAGATCGCGCGACCACACCAGGTTGCCGCGCACGACGTCGAAGCACGCGACGCGGCCCTGATACGCGACCGCGCACACTTGCCGGTCGTCGATGTAGGGCAGGCTCGTGACGTCGGCGATGCGCTCGAGCTCGGTGGAGCCTTTGGGCGACGCGACCGTCGCGTCCCACGCCACGTTGCCGGTGATGATGTCCACGGCGAGCAGGCGGCCGCCGGCCGTCCCGGCGAACAGGCCACCGCGCGCGATCGCGCCGCCGGCCGAATTGCGGATCGTCAACGGCGGGTTCG
>CATPAO010000027.1 GCA_955652025.1 Casimicrobiaceae bacterium | reverse complement strand
TGGCCAGCGTCTGCGGCAAAAAACACGCGATCGCCGCGCGTTGCGACGGCGCCGCGGGCGAAATGTAGAGATTCTGCGCGAGCTTTTCCAAGTCGCGCACATGCCGCTCCGGCGTGACGACCCAGCCCAATCGCCAGCCGGTCATGTTGAAGTACTTGGAGAAGCTGGAGATCACGAACGCATCGTCGGCAAGCTCGAGCGCGCTCCGCGGCGTCTGATCGTAGGTGAGCCCCAAGTAGATCTCGTCGACGATCAGGCGTCCGCCGAGGCGCGCGACGGTGCCGACAATCTTTCGCATTTCGTGGCGCGGGACACTGGTGCCGGTCGGATTCGACGGCGACGCGATCAGCACGCCGCGCGTCGCGGGTGTCCAGTGCCGCTCGATCGATTCGGCGGTAAGCTGATAGTTCGATTCGGGCCCCACTGGAATGCCGACGGGGTCACCTTCCAGCACGCGGACGAAGTGACGATTGCACGGATAGCCGGGATCGGTCATCAGGATGCGATCGTCGCGATTGACGATGAGCGCGGCGACGAGCAGCAACGCCGCCGACGATCCCGCACTGACGATAATCCGTTCGGGCGAAACGGCGACACCGTAGTGGTCCGCGTAATGCCGCGCGATGGCGGCGCGCAGTTCCGGCAACCCCAGCGCGGACGTGTAATAGATGGCACCGTCCGCGATCGCGCGCTGCGCCGCGTCGATCACCGGGCCGGGTGTGGGGAAATCCGGCTCGCCGATCTCCATGTGGACGACGCTGCGGCCGGCCGCCTCGAGGGCGCGCGCGGCCGTTTGCACCTCCATCACGTGAAATGGGGCGATTTCGGCGACACGGGCGGCAAGTTCGGCGCGGGAATCCATCGAAAGTCGTAGTACGCGAGCGGCAGGAGAGCGTTATCGTAACGCCCCTATGGAGGTGACCGCCATTTTCTCATTCGCGGTGTCGCGCGGCCTCCCCGCGATCGCGCTCGCATTGTGCGCCACGGTGACGCCCGTCGCTGCAACGGTTTACAAGTGCGTGGGCGTCGACGGCACGCCCATGTATCAGGATTCACCCTGCCCGCCGGGCAAGGAACTGCGCGACTTCGACAAGGATCCGCCCACAGTCTCGGTGATGCCGCTCGGCCCGCTCCCCGGCACGACGACGCTTCAATCGTTGCCGCCGGCGGAACCGAAGACCAAGACAAAAGTCACCACGCAGAAATCGAAGCAAGCGGCCGTGTCCGGCAAGCCGGCAGAGCGCAAGTTTCTGGCGCCCGGGATCAACGAGGGCGAGGTGATCCTGCGTATCGGAGCGCCAGACATGAAAAGCGGCGGCAACGGCCGCAAGGTCGCGCGCTGGACGTATCTGCCCGCACCCGAGGATCCGAGCACGATCACCACGCTGACGTTCGAGCATGGACGCCTCGTTGAAGTGGAGCGCAAGGTGGTCAAGTAGCATGCGAGCGCTCGTGCAACGCGTCCGCGAGGCGCGTATCACGGTCGAAGGTCGCGTCACCGCTGCGATCGGCAACGGACTCCTTGTGCTGGCCGGGATCACCGACGGCGATTCCGGCGACGACCGCGACTGGCTCGTCCACAAGATCGTCAACGTGCGCGTGTTCGACGACGACGACGGTGTGATGAATCGCTCGGTGCGCGACGTAGACGGCGCGATTCTCGCCGTCTCGCAATTCACGCTCTACGGATCAACGAAAAAGGGCCACCGCCCTTCATGGTCGGCGGCGGCCCGTCCGGAAGTCGCCGCACCGGCGTTCGAAGCTTTCGTCGCCGCACTGGCCGCGGCGTTGGGCAAGCCGGTTCAAACCGGCGTCTTCGGCGCGCGGATGGACGTCGCGCTTGTCAACGCCGGCCCAGTTACGCTATGGCTCGACTCGCACTCACGCGAATGAACGCTGGGAGGGTGACCCGCTCGCCATTTTTTCGTCGATGCTGTAACGACCCGGTCCGAGCGCGAACAGCAGCAGGAAGCCGCCGAGCATCGACACGTTCTTCCAGAACATGATCTGGTCCACCATCTGCTCGGCGTCCGGTGCGGACCAGTAACCATGAAAGATCGGCGTGATCACGATCAGGAAGGCGACGAACGCCAGCGCGGCCCACCGCGTCATCCCGCCCGCCAGGATCGCCAGGCCGCCGCCCAGCTCGATGACGGTGAGTCAGCTTGGCAAGGCCCGAGGTGACGCGAAGATCAGCGCCAGTGCGATGCGGCCGATGAGCGCTGCGACATCCTTCTGTCCATTCATGTTGCCGCCGCTTAATTGAGATCGAACAGCAATACTTCGGCGTTCGAACCCAGTTCGAAACGGATCGTCGGCTCGCCCGTCCATGCGGCAGCATCTCCCGCGTCGAGGCGCGTGCCGTTCACGGAAACGCTACCGCGCGCCACATGCACATAGGCGCGACGGCCCGGCGCGATTTCGCGCGACACGGCCTCTGCGCCATCCAGCAACCCGGCATAGACCCGCGCGTCCTGCTGGATCGTCACCGAGTCGTCGCCGCCATCGGGGGAGGCGATCAGCGCCAGCCGGCCACGCTTCGTACTGTCCGCGACGACCTTCTGCTCATAAGACGGCGCGACGCCAAAAACGTTTGGTTCGATCCAGATTTGTAAAAAATGCACTGCATGCACGCGCGACGGGTTGTATTCGCTGTGCATGACGCCGCGCCCGGCGCTCATCCGCTGCACGTCGCCGGGCACGATGATCGAACCGTTACCGATGTTGTCCTTGTGCTCGAGTTGCCCGTCGAGGACATACGAAATGATTTCCATGTCGCGGTGGCCGTGCGTGCCGAATCCTTTGCCCGGCTGGACGCGATCCTCGTTGATCACGCGAAGCGGTCCGAATCCCATATGCGCCGGATCGTAGTAGTCGGCGAACGAAAAGCTGTGATACGAATCGAGCCAGCCGTGGTCGGCATGCCCGCGCGTGTCGGCCTTGCGAAGCAGCATCACGCCCTTCCTTTCGTCGATGGTCGGATCGCGCGATTTTTCACGCGCATGATCATTTTATTCGACATGGTTTCGCTCATCGCGTTCGCGCCGCGTTGGGCGCGGCCGCGCGGCGCGGCACCAGCGCATGGGTGAGCACGCCCAGCACCGCCAACATCCACACGATCACCGGGCCGGTCGGCAAATCGAACGACGTCGAGACGACGAGCCCGAACGCGTAACCGGCAGCACCGAGCACCCAGGCCGCCGGCATCCGTCGCGAACGGAGCGTGCGCGTCGCTAGCGGCGGGACGATCAGCGTCGCGAAGACAAGGTACACACCCACGAGCTGCACCGACACCGTCACCGCGCAAGCGAAGATCAGATAGAACCCGATCCGGCCGATA
The DNA here is from genome assembly GCA_955652025.1 of Casimicrobiaceae bacterium. Classification (GTDB taxonomy): domain Bacteria; phylum Pseudomonadota; class Gammaproteobacteria; order Burkholderiales; family Casimicrobiaceae; genus VBCG01. The sequence continues at coordinate 9,757 of CATPAO010000027.1, read as the reverse complement.
CGGCCCGCGGCACCGAACCACAACGCCAGCAGGACGGCATAGATGGTGGCCGTCCACGCCAGCTGACGCGGCTGCACCCACAAGATCTGTCCGACCAGCAGATCGCGCAGGTGCTCGCTGCCGTGTACGTTGCTCGCCAACAGCAGGATGCCGCCGGTCGCCGCGAGCACGAAGACGACACCGATCACCGCCTCCTGCACGTCGGGCCAAACTTTCTCGGTCCACGTCAGCAGCAACGCGCCGCCGAGCGCAGCCGCGAGTGCGGCGACCTGGACGGCGAGACCCTCGGCCTCGAATCCCAACTGATCTGCGAGCAATACGCCGCACCCGGCGATCTGCGCGATCGCCAGGTCGATGAACACGATCCCCCGCGTCAGAACCTGTGCTCCCAGCGGCACGTGCGTCGCCGTCACGAGCAGGCCGGCCATGAGCGCCGGCCACAGGATCGACAGGTCGATCGACGCGAGGCTCATTGCGCGCCTTTCGAGAGCCGGGCAATCGTGTCGTCGAACAACGCAAACAGATCCTTGGCTTCCGCATCGCCGCCCACGGTGAACGGCAGGACGACCGGATTGATTTTCGCGCGCTCGGCGATCCACAGCGAGGGACGATCGCTCTGGTAGGCGGAACGCAGCACCATTTTCGCCGGCTGGCGCTCCACCGCCGCGAGCACGTCCGACAGGTACGAGACCGTCGGCTCGACGCCCGGCTTGGGCTCGAGCGCCGCGATCTCCTTCATGCCAAGCCACGCGATCAGGTAGGTGAATCCCTTGTGCTGGACGAGGACCGGCGTGCCCTTGAGCGGCGCCGCCTCGCGCTCCCAGCGGCCGATCGCCGCTCGCCACTTGTCGTCGAATGCCTTGTAGCGCGCGCGATAGGTTTCGGCGTTCGCGGGATCGAGCTCCGCGAGGCGCGCCGCCAGCGCCGCGGCGACACGCGCGATGTTGCGTGGATCGCCTTGGATGTGCGGGTCGCCCTGCGGATGCACGTCGCCCTCCGCGCGATCGAGTCGCGCCGGCTTGTCGAGGAGCGCGACATAGTTGGTCGCCTCGAAATAGGCGGGCTGACCGGGACGCAGCTTCGGGTTGCCGGCCTGCTGCAGCACGAGCGGCAACCAGCCCACCTCGAGCTCAGCGCCTGTCGCGACAACCAGGTCGGCACTCCGCGCCCGCGCAATCAGGCTTGGCTTCGCCTCGACGTGATGCGGGTCCTGCAGTGCGCTTGTCGCCATGTAGACCTTCACCTTGTCGCCGCCCAGCTCCTCGGTCAAGGCGGCCCATTCCGGCACCGTCGCGAAGACATTCAGCGCCGCTTGCGCGGTCGAGACCGTAAGGGCGAGTGCCGCAGCGGCCAGCCATTTCCAATATGATTGCATGTCGCCTCTCCGTCAGAACTTGTGCGCGGGATGCGCGCCGAGTGTCAGGATGTATTGCAGGAAGATCTGGTTGTCCGTGAGCGCGGGCCGCGTTTTGCTTTGAGCGTATTGGACGCGGAAGCGGCTGAATTCCGACGGCGTGTAGTCGAGCATCACCGTCGTCCGCTCGGGATGGAACGGATCGGTCGCGAGAAACACGTTGTTCGCGCCGTAATCGGGGCTGCCCGGATTGAGGCGATCGTAGCGGAGCCCGGCGCGCCACAGCGGCATGAACTGCCAGATGCCCTGTAGATACCACCCGGTCTGCTTCGATGAATACGCGTCGGTCTGCGTGAGTCCGAGTGCGCCATCGCTGTCGTAGGTCAGGTCGCCACTTTCTCGCCGCCAGAAGTATTCGCCTTGCACCTTGACGTTAGTGAGCTTTGCGTTGCCGCTCGGCGCGTATTTCCAGATGAAGTCGGCGATGGCGACATGGCTCTTGCCGGTGAACGCGACTTTTGCAAGGTTGTCGGCCGTGTCGGGCAGCGTGCTCACGCGATCCGCTGCGCGTGTTTCCAAGTACGATACCCCGGCGCGCCAGCTCGACCGGTAATCGAAATCGCCGCCCGCATGGACGAACACGCTGCCGGCGCCGGCGCGATTGCTGTTGCGCGGACTGCCGGGAAAGTTGTCGCCGTTGCCGATCTCCGCGCCGAATTCGAGGAACGTGTCGCTGGGTGCCACCCACTTGACCTGCGCGCCGTCCTGCGCGAACTGGCCGCCGAGGAACGCCTTGTACGCGAGCGGCGCGTCCTGAAAGTCCCACACATGCTGGTGCTGCTCGTTCATGTAGCCGATGGCGGAAAAGAAACGGCCGAACTTCGGCACGAGCCCGTACGGCAACGCGGTAAGGATGCCGAACGCCTCTTCGACCGAGACCTTGTTGTCCGGCGTTAGCGAGACCGTGAGGTTGCCCGCGACCTTGTCGTCGACATTGGCGAAGATGCTGATCTCGGACTCGCCGAGACCCAAACCCCGCCGCCTTGGACCGGTGTCCTCGCTGGTCTGGAAACCGTTGATCGCGAACTGCGTCGGGTCCTGCGACAAATGCGCGTAGGTTCCCTGCAGCACGACGGAAATCGCCGGATTGAACGCCGCGAGGGTGCTTGCCGACGGCGACGAGGGCGCTGGCGCGGCGACCGGCGCGGGCGCGGGTGCAGACGCCGCGGCCGTCTCGGCGGCATTCAATCGATCTTCGAGCGCACGGATGCGCGTCTCGTACGATTCCTTCATCTGCTTGATCTGCTCGCGGATCTCGGCGAGCTCGGCGTCGGTCGCCGCGGTGGCGATCGAGGGCATGGCCAGCGTCGACGCCAAAAGCGCCGTCGCCCATAGGGACCTGGACACGTGAAGCCTCCTGCAGTTCGTGTGCGAAACCGCCGCGTTGCGGCGGGCCCAAACGGACTACAGGATGGCGGGAGGACCTCTGCTGTTGTAGAACGCCGGCGGGGCAATTGCCGGCGACGACTCGAACGAAAGCGCTACGCGTTCTGTCGCGCCCGTCACAGGCGTTGTCGCATTCTCGGACGCGGGCGCTGGCGTACCGCCGGAAACGAGCAGCGCGCATTCGAGGCAATCGCCACTTACGGCGGTCTGTAAGCTCGCGTCATGGCCGCGTAGCACCTGCGCACGCAAGTGATCGACCGCGTGGACGAGCGCCTCTTCCTGCATGCCGACGAGCAGCAGCGAAAAGAGCGCGGTGAGGAAGATGCGAGCCATAGCGAGGCGCCAGACTAATCCACGTCGCGTTGGCGCGCAACCAGACAAACGGATGAGGCCGTGGGACCCCCGATTAAATCACAACTTGTACGCCCTCCTGGCCAACCCGTACGCCAGCTCCGGCGCGAGCTCGAACGCCTCGTCCTCGCCGATCTTGTGCTCGACGACGAGCGTCGCGAGGAAGCGGCAGTCCATCCGCCGCGCGACATCGTGGCGCGCGGGAATCGACAGGAACGCGCGCGTGTCGTCGTTGAAGCCGACCGTGTTGTAGAAGCCGGCCGTCTCGATCACCTGCTCGCGAAAACGCTGCATGCCTTCAGGGCTGTCGTAGAACCACCACGGCGGACCGAGCCTCAGGATCGGATAGTGGCCGGCGAGCGGCGCCAGCTCGCGCGAGTAGGACGTTTCGTCTAGCGTGAACAGGATGACGGTGAGATCGCGCTCGTTGCCGAAACGACCGAGCAGCGGCTCGAGCGCGTGGACGTAGTCGGTGCGGGTCGGAATGTCGGCGCCCTTGTCGCGACCGAATTGGTGGAACACGTGCGGGTTGTGATTGCGCAGGCTGCCCGGATGGATCTGCATGACGAGGCCGTCTTCGATGCTCATCTTCGCCATCTCGGTCAGCATCTGGCCGCGGAACATCTCGGCTTCGTCCGCCGTGGCGGTTCCCGACAGCGCGCGATCGAGCAATCGCTGGCATTCGGCCGCCGCGAGGTCGCAAGTGCGCGCCGACGGATGGCCATGGTCGGTCGACGTCGCGCCCATCGTCTTGAAGAACGCGCGCCGCGAGCGGTGCGCGGCGAGATAGCCGGTCCACGTTGCCGTGTTCTCGCCGGTCATCGCGCCGAACTCTCCGACGTTCGCCGTGAAGCGGTCGAATTCGGGATCGACGACCGGGTCGGGCCGATACGCAGTCAAAACCCGCCCCCGCCATCCCGACGCGCGAATCTTCTGATGCGAGAGCAGCGGGTCAAGCGGAGATTCGGTCGTCGCGATCACTTCGATATTGAAGCGCTCGAACAGCGCGCGAGGGCGAAACTCCGGCGTCTTGAGGCACGCGTCGATGTGGTCGAAATAGCGGTCGGCGCTCTCGGGCGTCAGGCGCTCGCCGATTTCGAACACCGTCGCGAACACGTGATCGAGCCAGATTCGCGTCGGTGTACCGCGGAACAGGTGATAGTGCGCGGCGAAACGATGCCAGATCTTGCGCGGATCCGTCTCCACCGGGCCGCCGTCGACGCGCGGCACGCCAAGATCCTCGAGCCTGACCCCTTGGCTGTAGAGCATCCGGAACACATAGTGATCCGGCACGATCAGCAGCGTCGATGGGTCGGAGAACGGCTCGTTGTCCGCGAACCACCGCGGGTCGGTGTGGCCGTGCGGGCTGACGATCGGCAGGTCACGCACCGTCTCGTAGAGGGGTCGCACAACGCTCCGCGTCGAAGGGTCGGCGGGAAACAGTCGATCGGGATGGAGTTCGAGGGGAATCATGTCGACATTATTTGTCAATTTCATATCAAGCGGCGACTGCCCGCGCCACCGTCCTTGCCGCGCCATCGGCGTACAGCTTGGCGAGCCAATCGGAGACCGGCGTCGCGAAGCGCGGATCGTTCGCCAGGTCGTCACCGAAAATTGCGCGCAGACCGAGCAGCCCCCGCGCGAGTCCCGCAGGATTACTCCGATTCGCCGCGGCGATTTGTGCAAACTGCGGCGCGAGCGGATCGGACACGTCGATCGGGCGCCCCGCTTCGTCGGTGCCGGACACATACCGCATCCAGCCGGCAACCGCGAGCGTCGTCAGCCGCACCGGGCCACCCGCGGCGAGATTGTCGCGCGCGGTCGCGAGCAGGCGCTGCGGCAACTTTTGCGAGCCGTCCATGGCGATCTGCTGCGTCCGGTGCGGCAGCGCCGGATTGCGGAAGCGCTCGACCAAGGCGTCGCGATAGAGGAGGGGATCGACGCCCAGCGGTACGTCGACCGTCGGCGTGGCCTCGTCATCGATAAAGCGCCGCATGAACGCGACGAATGCGGGTTGCGCGGCGACCTGGTAGATGTAGTCGTGCCCGGCAAGAAAGCCGAGATAGGCGAACGCCGAGTGGCTCGCGTTCAGTAGCCTGAGCTTCATCGCTTCGAAGGGCGCGACATCGGCGACCAACTGCGCGCCGCCCGCTTCCCATGCCGGCCGCGGCGTGACGAATTCGTCCTCGATCACCCATTGCAGGAAGGGCTCGAACACGACCGGCGCCGCATCGTGCACGCCGAGCGCCGCGTCGTTGTCGACGATATCGGCGGCCGTCGTGGCCGGCACGATCCGGTCGACCATCGTCGACGGAAACGCGGCATTCGTGTCGATCCAGCGTGCGAGCGCCGAATCGCGCGCCCGGGCGAACTCGGCGACCAACCCGCGCAGAACCTTGCCGTTGTGCGGCAGATTGTCGCAACACACGACGGAGAGTGGTCCCGCGTTCGCCTTCATTCGCGCGCCGAATGCGGCGACGACCAGGCCGACAACGCTCACCGGCGTGTCGGGCTGATTAAGATCGTGCGCAACGTCCGGATGATCGAAGTTGAGACGGCCGGTCGCGGGGTCGTGGCAATAGCCCTTCTCGGTCACCGTCAGCGTCACGATCTTGGTGGCGGGATCCGCGAGTCGCACATCGATCCGCGCGCGGTCTTCGCCGAGGAACAGCACGTCGCGCACGCTGCCGATGATCCGCCGCCGGATACCGGCCGGACTCTTTTCGACTGCCGTGTAGAGGCCGTCCTGCGGCATCATCCGATCGCGCACGTCGGGATTGCGCAGGCTGACGCCGCTAATGCCCCAGGCGCCCCCAGCCTGCGTTATCGCATCGTCCGTATAGATGGCCTGATGCGCACGACTAAACGCGCCGATCCCGAGGTGGACGATGCCGGGCTGCACGCCGCGCGGATCGTACGCCGGTCGACGAATCGCCGGCGGAACGGCGGCGAGATGCTGAAACGACAACGCCTTCAAAGCGCCCCCTGCGGATGCTCTTTGACCCTGCTCACGAGCTGGGTAGGATTCACGAACCGGAGCGCGATCAGCAGCCAGACGAGCGTCACAGCCATGTAGACCATCGCCATCGCATCGACCGATTGCGGTGCGCGTACGCCTGCGGCGAACACCGCGTAATAAAGCGCGACGACCAGCGTCTGCGAGTCGGGGCCCGCGGTCAGAAACGTGAGCTCGAACAGCGCGATCGTGCGCACAAGCACCAGCAAAGAAGCAGCGAGGATGCCGGGCCCGAGCAGCGGCACCAGGATGTGCCAGAACATGCGGCCGGTGTTGGCGCCGAACACGCGCGCCGCCGATTCGAGATTGGGATCGATCTGCTCGATGAACGGCGTCATCACCAGGATCACGAAGGGTGCCGCGGGAATCAGGTTGGCGAGAATGACGCCCCAGATCGTTCCCGCGAGCTGGACCTTGTAGAGCACCGTGGCCATCGGAATGCCGTAGGTGATCGGCGGCACCATCAGCGGCAGCAGGAACAGCAGCATCAAGAGCCGCTTGCCGGGAAAATTGCGCCGCGCCAGCGTGTAGGCGGCCGGAACGCCAATTAGAAGCGAGAGCAGCACGACGGCAGCCACAACTTGCACGGTGACCCAGAGGATCGAGTCGAGCTGGAACTCCTTCCACGCCGCGGCGTACCAGCCGGTCGTCCAGCCCTCGGGCAACCAGGTGCCGAGCCAGCGCCGCGCAAAGGAACTGGTGGCGACCGCTGCGATCATCAGCGCGATATTGATGACGAACAGCGTCATCAGCCCCAACAGCAGCCCGCGCCACGCCCCATCGAACCAGGTGTGCAGACGAGGGCTCATCCCTTGCCTCCGCTGACCGGACCCCGATAGAAAAGGTTACGCAATCCGAGCACCGCGGCCACGATGAGGAGCTGCACGAATCCCATGATCATCGCGATCGCGGAGGCGAGCGAGTAGTCGTACTGCTCGAACGCCGCCTCGTACGCGGCGATCGAGATCACACGCGTGGGTCCCGCCGGCGAGCCCAGCAATACCGCCGACGGAAATACCGAGAACGCCTGCACGAATGCCAGGCAGAAACACATGGCGAGGCCCGGCGCGAGCAACGGCAGGTAGATGTGCCGGAACTGCGATTTCGGGCCCGCGCCGAGCGTCGATGCCGCGCGCGCCAAGACCGGATCGATGCCCGTAATGTACGAAAGGATCAGCAGGAACGCGAATGGAAAACCCGAGATGACGAGCGAAATCAGCACGCCCCAGAAGTTGTGCGTCAGCCGGATCGGCCCTTCGTACAGGTGGAAGAATTGCAGGACCTGCGACAGCCAGCCTTTCGGGCCGAAGTAGATCAGCATGCCCTCGGCGATCAGCACGGTGCCGAGCGTGATCGGCACCACGAGTATCGTCGTCACCCAGCGCTGGTAGCGCGATTTGACGCGCATCTTGTACGCGATCGGCAGCGCCAGGCCGACGTTGATCAGCGTCGCCGGTAACGCGAGCTTCAGCGTGATCCAGATCGTCGGCCACAGGTTGTCCGTGGTGAAGAAGTGCCGGTAGTTCCCGAGCCAGCCACCTTCCTTGGGGTCGAACGAAAGCGCAAGACCGTAGAGGAACGGATAGACGAACAGAAGCAGCATGAACGCCGCCGCGGGGACCACGAGCAGCAGCGCGCGGTCGAATCGGGCCCCCACGCTTGCGCCTGCCGCGGCTGCGCGCCCTTCCGAGGGGGAGTAATTCGCGCCCTGGGACGGCACGCGCGGTGCGTTGTCGGTCGCCGTCGTCATCGCGGCATCGCCATCAGCCCGGTGGATAGACCAGCGCGCGCTCGATCGGGACGTGGACGCGAATGACGTCGCCGAGCGCGGTGTCGACCGGTCCGCGCACATGCAACATCGTGCCTGACGCCGTCACGACGTCGAGCAGCGAATCGCGTCCACAATACTCGACGTTGTCCACCTTGGCGCCGATCGTGTTGAGGCCGCCGGGCCCTTCTCCTACGAGGATATCCTCGGGGCGGATCGCGACCATTGCACGCTTGCCGGGCAGCGGCTGCTTGCGCACGCCGGTGAGCCTGACGTCCGCGCCCTGGAGCACGATCCGGTCCCCCTCCTCCTGCGCAACGTCGAGCTCCAGCACATTTCGATAGCCCATGAAACGGGCCACGTGCAGGTTGGCCGGCTGTGCATAGACATCCATCGGCACGGCGATCTGCTGGACGACGCCGTCCTTCATCACGACGATCCGATCGGCCAGCGACAGCGCCTCGTCCTGGTCGTGCGTGACGTAGATCGTGGCGCGGTCGAGCTCGCGATGGATGCGGCGGATTTCGGCGCGCGTCTCGATCCGCAGCTTGGCGTCGAGGTTCGACAGCGGCTCGTCCATCAGGATCAACGGCGGTTCGATGACGATCGCCCGTGCGATCGCGACGCGCTGCTGCTGGCCGCCGGAGAGCTGGCCCGGCAGCTTGTGCTCCTGACCGGTGAGCTGAACGAGCTTCATCGCGTGCGCGACGCGCGACGCGATGTCGGCGGACGGCACGCCGCGCATCCGAAGGCCGAAGCCGACGTTCTTCGCCACGGTCATGTGCGGAAAGAGCGCGTAGTTCTGAAACACCATCCCGAAGCCGCGCTGTTCCGGCGGCAGTGTGTCGATGCGCGTCTCGTCGAGCCAGATGCTGCCGCCGGAAAGCTGCATCAGTCCGGCGATGCAGTTGAGCGCAGTGGACTTGCCGCAGCCCGACGGCCCGAGCAATGCGATGAATTCGCCGCGCTTTACGGTGATCGTCAACTCGTTCAATGCCGCAAACGCGAGACCACCCGCGCCCGCGAAGCGGCGGGTGACGCGATCGAGCCTCAGCTCGGTGAAATCATGCTTCATCGGGGGAAGGCCGGCGAGTTGTGAGCGTTTCCCGGCCGCTCGTTGGCGCACCGCACGTCATCGTGTCTTATGCGCCCCGACGTCCGCGTCCCAACGCCGGAACGCTTCGACCACGGCCTTGGCTTCGAGCGTGGGCACGTGCGGATATTGCGCGAGCCACGCGTCGTACTCGGGACGCCCGAATTCCTTCAGCGCGTCCTGGCTCTCCTTCGGCGCCATCGACAGCGGGACGTTCTTCACCGCCGGACCCGGATAGAAATAGCCCTTGTCGTACGTCAGCGCCTGCTGTTCCGGCTTCAGCAGGAACGCCATGAGATCGACGACCACGGCGACCTTTTCCGGCGGCAGCCCCTTCGGTATCGCCATGTAGTGCGCGTCGTTCACCCATGTCATGTTGTCGAACGGCGTCACCTTGAAATCCTTCGGGACGATGCCAAGAATGCGCGGATTGAGATCCCAGCCCGTCATCGTGACCGTCATGTCGCGCGAGCCCTCGCCCAGCTCCTTCATCATCGCGGCGGTACCGGTCGGGTAATATTCGATGCACGTGTTCAGTTCCTTCAGAAACGCCCACGTCTTGTCCCAGCCCTTCGCCGGATCGCGCGGGTCCTTGTCGCTCAGCAGGTACGGCAGCCCCATCAGGAACGTGAAACCCGGACCGGAATTGGCGGGGCGCGCATACGCGAAGCGGTTCGGATTGGCCTTGCACCAGGCGAGGAGTTCCGCCGGCGTCTTCGGCGCCTGTTT
>CATPAO010000026.1 GCA_955652025.1 Casimicrobiaceae bacterium | reverse complement strand
TATTGGCAAAGAAGGCGGGGGGCCGATCTAACGAACAAGGTCCAAGCCTTAAGGCGCAAGCGGCCTCCCCGGAGAAACCATAGTTTCCACCGTCAGTAACAGACAGGCATCACAAAGCGTTAAATTTGAATATACAAGGTGCCATGGTCAGGCTCATTCACTTAGGCGTCACCAAGACAGTCGCATAACCCATGCCAAGAAATAGAACGCTAAAAGTTGTCGCTGCCATCGCTGCTTCGTTTACTGGTCTCGTTGGCATGATTATTTTTCTGTCGGAAATGAAAATAATAAGCTTCGAGATGGCGAAACTAATGCTTGTTGCCTTGTTGGGGATGTACGTCGGATTCGGAATTCTAATTGCGGTCTATCGCTTGATTGCCAAGCTGAAATGAGCGTCTTACCGGCACCGGGAGACCTAGCTGAAGACCGGCAATCCAACGTGGCGCCTAACCATCTATTCGCGCGGATCGCCAAACAGCTCTGGTGTTTGGTTCCCGTAGCGCTTCGCCATCCGGCGCCCGCTAAATTCGAGCGTTAGGCACCACTCATGGAAATCGTCGCGGCGCTCCTTCTTGCATTCGGGTTGGCTGCCTATCTTCGATTCCGGCGATGGCCTGCGTTTCGTGCAATCGTGCTAGCGTCCCTGTTATCGCCGGCTACTGTTACATTCAGCGCGTATGTTTTTCCTGCAGAACCCGAGTTCCGACTGTGGTGGCACATCACAGTCGTCACTTCAGTGTTTTTCGGTCTTTGTGCTGCGGCAGCGGGTTACGTATTGGTAGCTTTTATGCAGCGCCATGGTGCCTAACCACGGTTCAACTTGGACCCCAGCCGGCGGGCCTTCGGCCCCAGCCGGTGGGGCGGGTTAAAACGGTCCCGTTAGACGTGTGGAATGCGCTGCAACTAACCAGCGGAAAGATTGCCCAGGTTCACGAATGGCGAATCATCGCCTTTTGCTGCAAAGCGATAAGCCAGTGCCGGGGGGATGATCCCGTTCCTGCAAGCTCCACTCGCGGGTGAAATTTCAGTACCTTCTCCAATACCGGTTCCTGCTGAGGCTCGAGATCTACAAAGAAGATATGTTTGCCGTCGCGTAACGCTTGTTCGAACCGGGCGAAATTGTGGTTGGGTTTTTGGATTCCAAACAAACCACCCTCCCACGTGCAAAAGCCGAGCACTATGACAGCAAGGAAAATAAAAGGTATCCAGCCGGCAGCGGTTTGCGTCCAGCCAGCAAAATGAGCGACGACAAGTACCAGCACGGAAGCGCAAATCCCGACCACGGCGCCTAGCACTGTCGAGTGGACAATATCGTTTTTCATGAATGACTGGACCTCGTGGAGATGTTGATGTTGATGCACCTCCGCGTCGTTCCGGCTCAGTACGTGGATCTGCGGTACGGAAACACCGGCGGCCTCCAGCTGCTCTTCAAAGACTTCCAGGTCGTCCAGGCTGTCGCTGATAAAATAATGTCTGAGCATGCTCATTCAGCCTCCTTGGTTCATTGTTCGAGCTATTGTTAAATCTGGTGCACGCGGAGTCGATCAGGCGGCGACTCTGCCGTTCTCCCGACGTGAAGCGCGTTGGTGGTTCTCCGCGTCACTGCCCATGTCGTCATTCCCCGCGCGTCTTGCTCGTGGACATCCGCGTCATTTTCGCGCCAGCTTGATTTCCGACGGCTGAAGCGCCTCGCCCGTGCGGTTGCCCCAGCTATTGCGTGTGTAGGTGATAACCGCGGCGAGATCGGTGTCGGAAAGCTGGTTCCACGCCACCATCGCCGTCGGCTTGCCATCCTTCATGACGCCATGCAGCACGATGGCGATCTGCGCATCCTTCGGTCCCGTAACGACACCCGAACCGTCGAGTGCCGGGAACGCGCCTGGGACGCCCTTTCCGTTCGCCTGATGACACGCGGCGCAGTTCGCGCCGAACACTTTTTCGCCGCGCGCGACCAAATCCTTGAGCTCCCATTGCTTGTTCGGATCGTCGGCGGCAGCCGCGAGCTTCTGCTTCTGCTCGCCGACCCACTTGGCGTAGTCCTGCTTCGACTTCACGTCTACGACGATCGGCATGAAGCCGTGTTCTTTGCCGCACAGCTCGGCGCATTGGCCGCGGTAGATCCCCACCTTGTCGGCGCGGAACCAGGTGTCGCGGACGAAGCCGGGGATCGCGTCCTGCTTGACCCCGAACGCAGGCACCCACCACGAATGGACCACGTCGCCCGCGGTGACCAGCACGCGCACCTTCGTGTCGACGGGCACGACCAGGGGGTTGTCGACCTCCAGCAGGTAGTGCTCGCCCTTAGGTTCGCGGTTCTCGATCTGCGCGAGCGGCGTTTTAAGGTTCGAATAGAAGCCGAAGCCGTCTTGCAGATAGTCGTAGCCCCACTTCCACTGGTAGCCCGTGACCTTGATCGTCATGTCCGGCGCCGACGTGTCGCGCATTGCGAGGATAGTCTTCGTCGCCGGGAACGCCATGAGCAACACGATCAGGAACGGGATCACGGTCCAGACGATCTCGACCATTGGGTTCTCGTGGAACTGCGCCGCCGGGTGGCCAACCGACTTCCGGTGCTTGAACAGCGAGTAGAACATCACGCCGAACACGCCGATGAAGATGACGACACAGATCCAGAAGATGAATTCGTGGAGGCCGATGATTTGCTCGGCGATTGGCGTCACCGGCGGCTGGAAATTCCACTCGTACGCGGCCCGCGCCAGCCCCGGCGCCGCGCCGGCCGCCGCGACGAGCGTCCGAAGAAGGCGCAACGCCGCGCCCTGTCCCCTGAAAGTGTCGAACATGCTTTCCCCGATGACGTCCTCTGTTATATCCGTTTTAGTTTGCCGTTCTTATCGTGCCATGCGCGCGCCGGTGAGCCGCTTCAATTCTCTCGCGACCGCGCTTTTTTCCTGCGGCGGCAGCGCCTCGCCGAATTCCCATTGCTCGCTGCCGCAGCACAGGAGCAACCGGCGCGTGTGCCCGAACCGCGGCGCGGTCATCTCGGCCCGCACCCACGGGCGGTTCCACTCGCGCCGCGTCTGTCGTCCGTCCCCCGAGCGCTCGACGATCACCCGATCACCGACGACCGTCAAACGTTCACAATTCGCGGCGCGCCGTCCGACGAAGTAGAACGCACCGGCGAGGACGCTCAACTCCAGCAGCTAATACGGCAACACCATCCATGCGCCCGCCGCGGCGAACGCAAACGCCAGCGTAAGGCTCACCGCCGACAGCGCCGCAAAAATCTGCCAGCGCGCGCGCGGCGGCAGCGACGCATTCCGCCGCGCGACCACGCAAAATTCGGGTTCGACGGAAAGCGGAGGAAGGGCAACGCCCGGCATCGTAGGGTCGCGGCACGAGCGTCCGCGCGAGACCGCCCGCGCGCGCGGAATATTGAGCTGTCCGCAACGCCCGCCACTCCCGGCAACGCGTGTTGCAAAGCCGCAAAATCTTAGCATGGAACGATGCGACCGGACCAGCCGACAACCCTATCGGAAACGTATGCCCAATGCGGCGAGTCCGGCGCGATCGAATTCGGGCGCGCGGTCGTGGGCCACGATCGCGATGAGCGGTGCCGGCAGCAACGCCGCCAGCGTCGCAATGTTCTCCTCCCGCATCGGCATCGCAGCGTCGACGGCGTTGGCGACCCAGCCGGCAAAGCGCAGCCCGCGCGCGCGGATCGCGACCGCCGTCAATAGCGCGTGATTGAGGCAGCCTAAGCGCATGCCGACGACGAGCAGCACCGGCAGGTCGAGCCGCGCCGCGATGTCGAGCATGTCGATGCGCGCGCCGAGGGGCACCAGCGCGCCGCCAGCGCCCTCGACGACGACAATATCGGCTCGTGCGGAGAGGCGTTCATACGCTTTCGCGACCACGTCGAGATCGATGGCGGCGCCCGCGCCAGCCGCGGCGAGATGGGGCGCGATCGCCGCGGCGAACGCGTAGGGATTCCGATCGGCGAGCGGGGCGTCCACGGAATCGGCGGCGGCGAGCGCCGCGACGTCGGCATTGACCGTTTCGTGCGGTCCCACGCCGGCGCTGACCGGCTTCATGCCGGCGCCGCGCTGTCCGGCCGCGGCCAGCGCGCGCAACAGCGCGACGGCGACGCGCGTCTTGCCGACGCCGGTGTCGGTGCCGGTCACGAACAGCCCGCGCGTCATGGCGGCGGCTTGCGTTCTATCTTGACGATCGGGTGCCCTTCGGCGGTTCGCTTCGGTTCGCCTTTCCACGCGTGTCCGTACACCACCTCGAACGTGGCCGGGATCCGGCCCTCGCGCCGCATCCTTTCCAATGCCGCGAGCATCCGTTGCCAGCGCGCCTTGCCCATCAGCCCGCGCGGACGCCCGCGCGTCGCGTTCGTCGCGCCGATCGCCTTCAACTCCGCCAGCAATGCCTGCGGATCGGCGTAGGTGAGCGTCATCTGCTCCATTTCCATCACCGGATCCGCGAAGCCCGCCTGCACGAGCATGTCGCCCAGGTCGTGCATGTCGACGAATCGGTTGACGTGCGTGTGGCCATCGGCGCGCGCAAATGCGCCGCGCAATTCCTTCAGCGTGTCGGGACCGAAGGTGGTGAACGTCAAGAGGCCGCCGACCTTGAGCGTGCGGCGGAATTCCGCGAACGCGCGCGGCAGGTCGTTCAGCCATTGCAGCGTCAGGTTGCTCCAGACCATGTCGAACGCGACGCCTTGGAGCGGCAGCGCGATCACGTCGGCGCAAACGAACAACGGCATGGACGCGTCACTTTTCGCCCGCAGCGGCGACAAGAGACGGCGCAGCAGCGAATTTGCCCGGCCCGCGCGCATCCGCGCCGCGTTGACCATCGGCAACGCGGCATCGAGCCCGACGACGCGCGCGCCCGGATAGCGCGCCGCCAGCTCGCCCACTGCCTCGCCGGTGCCGCAACCGGCATCGAGGATCGCGTGCGGCACGATCTTGACGACGTCGAGCCGCTGCATCATTCGCGCGCCGACTTCGCGCTGCAGGACGGCCGCGGCATCGTAGGTGGCAGCGGCGCGGCCGAACGCGCGCCGCACGATGCGTGCATCGAGGTCGCGCGGGTCCGGGGCGGGAAATTGCGGCTCAGCCATCGATAAAATCCGCGAGCGAGGCGAGAAACGCGTCGCGATGCGAGAGGAACGGCGCGTGCGCGGCACCGTCGATTTCGACCAATCGCGCATCGGGCAGCGCGCTGGCGAGCCACGCTCCCGCGGCGGCAGGGGCGAGCGTGTCGCGATTA
>CATPAO010000025.1 GCA_955652025.1 Casimicrobiaceae bacterium | reverse complement strand
GTTCCCCGCTTCGCTCCACTCCACGTAAGTAGGACTACGCGACCGGCGCTGCCTCTCCCACAGAGGCGGCGCCTGTGTCATGTTGGCACGTCAGCGGGGCGAATTACCCGAACCCCATTTTTGCGCCGGAAAGTAGCTAGGATAAATTTAGGCCACCGGCGCTGAATTGATAATCCGCGTCAGTGGGAGCGACGCCTGATTCAGACACACCGCATGTTGAAAATCGTTGAAAATGACGTTTCGAATCAGTGCGAACGGCCGCCTATACGGTCGTCGCAAAAGTCGACCCTCTAGAACGCGCTTAGAGGCGACGCAAACTGGGCCAGTGATGGTTTGAGACCCCCGAAGAACGCCCGGTCCCAGCGCCTCCGCGTCGTCCGCGCGGTCGGCCGGAACCCGAACGCGACGCCGCGGAAGATGAGACCGAGCAGCGCGAGGATCGGGAAGTAGAGCGCCGGCATGATGATCGCGAACGCGAGAGGAAACGCCGCGAACAGGGCGGTGCCCTGTCGGTATTCGAGCTGGTCGGACCGTTCAACAACGTCCTTTGAAAGCTCCAGACAGAAGTTGAACCTGATACTAAACCGGACGAAGGATCTCAGTAGCGCGAGCCTTGTTGCTACGTGTGCAGCCCCGTGGCATCGGCGACGAATGGCGCGGCACTGCGCGTCGATGCAACACAGAGCCGACTCAAAAGCACCTACGTACATCCCTGCCTGTGCCGCGGCGGCCCTCATAACCGCGCCGGACTCACTGCCATTTTTGGCCGGACGATTCGGCGGAGGGTCGAGCGCTCGCGTCGTTAGCCGGCTAGTCATTCGCGACGTGTCGTGCTTCACCTGAAATGGAAGTCGCGTTACTCGTAACTCGCAGGCAACCGTTGTGCCTCATATTCAGGGTATGCGGGTAAGCAACAGCGTTCGCCCAAACGATTGTTCAACTGGAGGCATCATGAGCCGACCACATATGCTTGATTTTGGCGAAGAGGAGCTGACAATACTGAACGCGAACGTCCACGCGTCCGTCCTCGACGAAGATGCGTGGGAGGATGCGACCGACGAGTCGGGCGTCGACTACGAAATGATTTGCTCTGCGCAGTGGCGTTCTTCGACGTTTGATTCTGTCGACTAGGCCGGCGGTTGGGGTCGATGTTGGCGACGAGCGATTTACCGGAGAACTGTCACGATGCCAACGCATCGTCCGCAGTTCTTGGGCAGGCGCGAAGTAGTCGGCGCCGAGACTCGAAAGCGTGAAAGCCTTTACGGCGAATTCATTGCGGAGTGTTCCAAACTTTTGGTCGATGCCTTGGACCACGCGCTTGATAATCCAGACAAACTTCTCTTGATCTGCACGCTCGCTTGGCCGTCCCTGTGATGATCAAGAACGACGAGGCCAAACCGCAACATAAGGCCACGCTAGGCCGCAGGTAGCCGGATTCCAGATTCAATCTGGCGACGCCCCGGGGTCGCCGCGTTTGGCACAAATCCGTCACAGCCCCAAAATTAGAAGGGCCTGCATCGCTGCAAACTCTTGATAGTCTGGTTGCGGGGGCTTGCAACCCGACCCATTTACGGGACATCAAGCGGCGAGGTCCGGGGATGTCGTGCCTGCGTTCGATTCGCACGCAAACGCAACTACTGGCCGTGCATGCCGCTGAAGGGCGAGGGCACGTACGACGCCGCTGACGGCAGCGACGCGCACCCCGACGCGAGCCAGGCGACGATGACGAGAATGATCAGATGCTTGAGTTTCTTCATGTGTCGTACCCCATTGCTTGAAATGACGGAGCCACTATCGGGCGCGGCGGTCGCGCCGCGATTGCGCGCAGCCATGCCATCCGTTTCATATGCAACGCCGTTCGGGCTCACGCGTCAGCCTCTGCATCACCTCGGCCGACGTCACGTCAACCTGTCGGCCTCCTAACCCGATTCGCGTTCGCTCGCGCCTTGGTGCCTCGCCGCTCCCGCGTCCATATCAGCCGTAACAGAGCATTGACGTGGTGCAACGCGCCAGTAATCGCTGCGCGTTGGAATGTTCTCCGACGCGGCCAGAGATGGAACGCGAGCACCGCGAGGTGTCGCTACCGCGTTATTCGTTCATCACTATAGGAGCCAAGCCATGAGCACCATGAGCAGCAAATTGAAGGTTGCCGCATTAGCAGTCTTGCTAGGCACCGCGACGGTTGCCGCGGCGCAGTCACCCAGCGGTGCGCAAGCGTTCGCCAGTCAGTTGCAGCAGTACCAGGCGCTGTCGGGCACCGGCACGTACACGTTCCACGCGGCGCCGAAGTTCGGCAAAACGCCGCAGGATCCGGTCGGCAACGAGTCTTTCTCGCAGCGCTTCGCCGACATGCAGGCTGCATCGTCGAACTCGTCGGGATGGCAGGAAACGCAGCCGACGTTGACGGCGAAGGCGGCCGATCCGGAAGGCAAGGAACCGTTCGCGCAACGATTTGCGGAGATGCAGGCGGCCTCGTCAAATTCGGGCGAATGGGCGTTTCACCCGGGCGCGAATGTACCGGCCGATGAAGCGAACAACACGCTCGTCGTTGCGAAGCCGATCAACAATGCCACGCCATCGCATGTTGTCGCTTCGAAGTAATTGTGTCGGACGCACCGTCTCGCGCGCGCCGGACAAACGTCCGGCGCGCGGCGAGCGTGTGCGCCAGCCGTGAGGTCACGTTCATGAAACCGATCGTCAAGTTAGCTGTGGGCGCCGTGATACAAGGGTCACTTTTATCAGCAAGGCACGTCGGCCGCGCGCTGGCGGTCACCATGAGGCAGTGTCCATCCTGATTGGCCCGCGCGCCATTCGGAGCGGGAAAGGGGACGCGGCGCAGCATCCCGAATTTTGCGGTGCACATAAGGCGATCAAGTAGGGGGTCGTAGGTTCAGCAGTGCCGTCGCGACCGCTTCGATCCGGCGGCAAGTCTGGGGCGCGCAAGCGCCCCTTTTTGATTGTGTGCACGAAGTGGCGGGCTCACCGAGCCTCAGGGGCAGCGAGACGCCGGTGGGGTCGAACTCGATCCTCCTCGCCCTCCTCCGCAATCGGCCGGCCGCGTGAACGTTCGCCCCTGGAGAAGCATATGTCTGGTCTTGGCCCGGTTTGGGACCGTCGTGCCCTGCGGCCGCGAGCACCGTCGGTAAGGTAAATGAGCAATGCGGCGGGACCGGCCCTCAGCCGCCGACCGCGCGAAGGTCCAGCCGATGGCTTCGACCGAGCCAAAGTGCGCAGTCCCGATGGTCACGCAGTTCATTGTCGGTGTTGGGATGCACAAACACGTCGAGCGCTCCGTGATTGAGCGCAAGCCAACCCACGACGTCGGAAAACTGAGTCGGCGCAAATGCGATCTGATAGCTCCATCGTGGATGGGGTCCGACCTCTCGCTCGTGAAAGCGGCCCATCTGAACCCTATTGCCAAATTGCGCAGTCACCACTTCGCGAAATTCCCTGGCGGCATTGCGACTGGCCGCGTCGAAATAGACATGCGCATGCCAGCTCGTGATACGCGACACATCGAGATACGCCATTGCCGTCCCTTTGGTTCCCGAGCGAACCCCTTTGGTCAATCCGGCTTCAATTTTCCGGATTGGCGATATTCGAGGTAGCGTTCATGGCCTGTGCCATCAGGCGACGCAACTTGGTACGCCGTGGGCCGGCGATACAGTCGCGCAATGAAGCTCCTGTGTCAGATATCACTATCATCCGATTCCTGCGTGCGCCAGCCCTACATTAATGTGCATGCCTCGTTGAATTCGAGACGCGGACTGCGCGGCAACAGTTTTGACGGATCGCCGTAGCCGAGATTGCACAGAAAATTGGACTTCACGTGGCCCGCAGGGAAAAACTCCTGCTCGCATCCTTCGCATTCCTTACCCGCGCCGAAAAACTCTTCGTCCAGCTTCGCGTTGTCGAACCCTGACATCGGCCCGCAATCGAGCCCCAGCGCGCGGGCCGCGAGCATCAGATACGCCCCTTGGAGCGATGAGTTACGGCGCGCGGTCGTTTCGATGAGCGACGCGTTGGCCGCGAACAGATCGCGCATCGCTGGGTTATGCGGAAATAGCTTTGGGAGCTTCTCATAAAATTGGAGGTCGTAAGCGACGATGACGGTAATGGGTGCCTTCATGGTCTTCTCCACGTTTCCGGGTGACAGCGAGGGCCGGAGTCGTTCCTTCGCCTTCGCCGTGCGAATGAATACGAAGCGGGCTGGCGAAGCGTTCGCACTGGTCGGTCCCCATTTCGACGCGTCGTATAGCTCGCGCAGCGTTTCGTCCCTAACGGGTTTGTCGATCCAGGCGCTGTGCGTGCGCGCGTTGTAAAACTGTTTCTCAAGACAAGGGTTCGAGCTGGCCATGGCATGCGTCTCCTCGATCTCATTGGACGCGAACCGATTGCTCGCGTGGACGAAAAGGCAACCTGTGCCGGCGTGCAGACGCGTCGATCACAAGCGCCGACACCGATGCCGGCAGCCAAGGTGAGTGTTGCTGTCCGACCCGGCGGGGCCGACAAGCTTCCCACCTATTCGGCAAATTCCGACGACAGCAGCTGCGATAGTACTCGCGTGGTATTCGTTTAAGGGCGCCCCAGCGGCCCGCTTCAATGGCACCTGCGACAAAACTCGAGAGGGCTCGACAGTCTCAGTTCCGATGACGGTCAGGTAACAGACGTTCAGCGAACGACACTGAATACCTTCCCACGAACCGCTCTCGGTCCACGCGCCGCGCGCGCGGGTGATGTCTGCCCTTCATGCCCGGACAAGTAACACTGCGCCGGACACGATCGCGAAGAGCAGCACGAACACGCGCAGCGGACGGCCGCCGACCCGGTCATGAATCAGGCGACTCACCACTGCCCCAACGACGAGTGTTGGTACGAGCGTAAGCGCCGCTCCGAACTGCGACGCACTCACGCGCCCGGCCATTGCCAGGAAGGCTAGCGACATCAATTCGCCCACCAGAAAGCAAAAGGCGATCGTGGAGCGAAGCTTAGCCGCTGCTTGATGCTGATAAACGAGCGCAAGCGGCGGCCCTCCGATCCCGGTCGCCGTCTCCGTAACGCCGGTAATGACACCGGCTGCGACAAACGCCCGGCGACCCGGCGTGAACGAGGGAGCGATGAGTGTGGCGATCGCCGCCAGAATGGTTGCTGCCCCAATCAGAATGCTGAGATGGCTCGATGTCAATGCGGTGAGTACCCATAGACCACCGAACGTGCCCAGAAATCTCCCGGCCGTGATCCAACCGGCGCCCGAGCGGTCTAGCGCCGCTCGCTCGCGCCAGGCGACGTACACATTGAGCGGGACCATCAGCACCAGCAGGCACACCGGCAGTAGATCGGGTGCCAGGAACGCCAGAATGGGCGCGACAATCAGTGCGAAACCGACTCCCGTGGCTCCCTGAACGAAGGCCGCGACCATCACGGCCGCGGCGATCACTGCGAATACGCCAAAGCTCACTTGCGGTCTCGCGCCTGAAGCCTATGCTCGGTCGAATGACGGTGAATGCGCTGTATCGGCGCCTTTGACACGGCGTCATGCGGATTTTCTCGACTTGCTGGATGCTCGCCGGTTGATGCCGGCCCTATCCTCCAAGGTACGCCAGCTTGACCAGCGCACTATCGAGCAGGTCCTGGCCCGAGCCTTCGAGCACCACCCTCCCGGTCTGGATCACGTAGGCCCTGTCTGCGATCGCCAGGGCGCGGCGCAGATTCTGCTCGACCAGCAGAATGCTCACGCCGGTGGCATTAATCGCGACGATCGTATCGAGAATCCTGGTAACGAGCTTCGGCGCGATTCCCCACGAGGGCTCGTCCAGCAGTAGGAGTTGCGGGCGCGCCATCAAACCGCGGCCAATTGCCAGCATTTGCTGCTCACCGCCGCTCATCGTTCCTGCGAATTGCCGTCGTCGTTCCTGAAGGACCGGAAAGAGCACGAATACCTGCTCCAGTGTGGCTGCGACCTCCGCCGGATCAGTTCGCGTATAGGCGCCGAGCTCGAGGTTGCGCGCAACGGTGAGCCGCGGAAAAAGGCGCCGCCCTTCGGGCACCAGCGAGATGCCCAAACGAACGCGCGCATGGGGCGCAAGCGGGCCGATGTCGACGTCTGCCAGCGCAATCCGTCCTGCATCGAGACGATTGAGGCCCGCGATCGCCCGCAGCGTGGTGGATTTACCATTGCCATTGCCGCCAACGATGGCGACGATTTCGCCGGGTTTCACTCGGAGGCTGATGTCGTGCAGCGCTGGCACACGCTGGTAACTGACCCGTATGCGTTCGACCTCAAGCATCTCAATCCCCGAGATACGCGGTAAGCACTGCCGGGTCGCGTGCTATCGTTTCCGGCGGTCCTTCGGCGATCTTGCGGCCGGCGTCGAGCACGACGATGCGGTGGGCGATCGGCATGATCGCCTCCATGACGTGCTCAACGATGACGCAGGCTATGTCGCGGTCACGAATGCGCAATACGAGGTCCACTGCCTCGCGCACCTCGGCGGGGTTCAATCCGGCCATGACTTCGTCAAGCAACAGCAGCTTCGGTCCGGTCGCCAATGCACGGGCGACTTCGAGCCGCCGCTGTTCGGCCACGGTCATCGTTCCGGCCAGCGCCGCCGCCCGCGCGCTCAAGCCGACGAACGCTAATGCGTCCAGCGCGAGGCTGCGGGCGCGGGCGACGCGCCGGTTCCGCAACATGGCGCCAACCATGACGTTCTCGCATGCAGTCATCGACGCGAACGTGCGGACGATCTGGAAGGTCCGGGCGATACCGCGTCGCGCGGCCGTTTCGGGTGTGAGCCGGGCAAACGTCTCGCCGTCGAACGAGATGCTTCCGGCGCTTGGCGCGCACGAGCCGGCGAGGCAGTTGAAGAGCGTCGTCTTCCCGGCCCCGTTCGGGCCGATAAGGCCGACGATCTCACCTCGACCGACCGCGAAGCTCACGTCCTCGTTGGCGCTCAAGCCGCCGTAATGTTTGGACACCCCGCGCACGTCGAGCAGCGTCGGCGTCACCGCGCCCTCCCGTCTCCGCCGGACCGCCCGGCCCCGAGCCAGCGCCGCTCGAGGTCGCGCCACCAGCCGGCGACGCCACTGGGGTAGAAGACCGCGACAAAGATGATCAGCAGCGCGTAGATGATGAGGTCGGTCCCGCGGCCTGTTCCGCCGAACATGGCGCGCGTCGTTTCCTCGATCGCCGTCAGGATCACCGCGCCCGCCACCGGTCCGCCGAGGCTGCCGACGCCGCCCAGAATCGCCACCAGTGCGATTTTGATCGACAGCGACGTCGCCATCGTCGAGCCTGGATCAATGAACAGCTCCTTCTGCGCGTAGAAGGTGCCGCCCAGCGCTGTCAGAAAGCTGCTGGTGGCAATGGCGATCAACTTGTAGCGCGTGAGGTCGACCCCGACGCTGCGGGCGGCATCCGGCTCGTCCTTGATGGCGCGGAAGTAGTAGCCGAGGAAGGTGCGCTCGATCAGCCAGCTCGTGCCCAGCGTGACGAGCAGCAGCGCCAGGATGATGTAATAGTAGGGCACCTTGGACTTGTTGAAGACGAAACCCTGCCAGCCCGCTTCCGCCACGGGCAACGACAGACCGACCGCGCCGCCGAGCCAGTCCCAGTTGGTCACGACGATCTGCAGGATTTCGGCAATGGCGATGGTGGCCATCGCGAAGTAGTGGCCCTTGAGCCGAAAGCAGGGCCAGCCGATCGCGAGCGCGAATAGCACAGCCACGCCACCGCCCGCCAGCATGCCGAGCCAGGGCGAGATGCTGAAGGCCAGCAGCAATTGCGTGGACGTGTAGGCCCCGATGCCGTAGAAGGCGGCGTGGCCGAGCGACACCTGTCCCGCGTAACCCCCAAGGATGTTCCAGGCGACGCCGGCTTGCGCGATCATCAGCACCAGGATGGCGTAGTTGAGCTGGCTGGCGTTGGTTACCACGTATGGCAACGCGAGCGCCGCGGCAAGGACCGCCAGCAGCGCGGCGCGTTTCGCGGTCGCGTGCCGGGGCGTGCAAGCGGCGACGGCCGGTGGCGGATGCTGCGGCACGGCGGAAGGCGCCGGCGACATCATCCGCGCACGCGATGGGCGATGTCAGGCACGACCGAGTAACCCCTGCGGCCGCAGCAGCACGACGGCCAGGTAGAGCCCGAGCACCAGCGCCAGCTTGTATTGGGGACCCAGCAGGAAGCCCCCGAGAACCTCGACGATGCCCACGATGATGCCCGCCCAGAATGCACCGGCGACGCTGCCGAAGCCGCCGAGCGCGACGGTGACGAAGGCGATGAGGATGAAGTTTGCGCCGACCTCCGGAAAGATCGGAACGAATGTCGAGAGCAGAGCACCGGCAATCCCGGCACAGGCGGCGCCGATGCCCCAGGCAAGGGCGAACATCCGCTCGACGTCGATGCCCATCAGCGCGGCGGCTTCCTTGTCGGCCGCGGTGGCCTCCAGCGCGGCACCCAGGCGCGTACGCTGCAGAAACCACCATACGACGCCGGTCACGATGACGGCGCCTGCGCCAGCGACGAGTTGCGGGAGTCCGAACTGCAGGGCGCCGAACACCACTTTGCCCTGGACGATGCTGTGGTCGATGCTGCGGAAATCCGGCTTCCAGAAGAACTGAGCGAGGCCGCGGAACAGGATCATCAACCCGAAAGTGGTGAAGATCTGCGAGAGCATCGGCGCGCGGATGATGCGCCGGATGACGAGGTGGTAGATCGCCGCCCCGAGCGCGAACAGCATCAGCGCGGTGAACGGCAGCGTGAACATCGGATCGAGCGCCCACAGAGCGAAGCCCCAGAAGCTCGCATACATGCCGAGCATCAGAAATTCGCCGTGCGCGAAATTGACGATGTCCATCACACCGAAGATCATCGTCAGTCCCACGGCGACCAGCGCGTAGATCAGGCCGATCAGGACGCCGGAGAGCAGCGTCTGCAGCAGGATGTCGAACGAGGCGTTCATTGCCTGCCGCCGGTCCGTGAGGCCACGACGGCCGGATGCTGTCCGGGACCTGCGCTGACAGTCGCGGGCCAGCGCGATGCAGCGTCCCGGATCACCAGCGAGCTATTTGCGCTGGTCCCATTTGGGCATCGGCCAGATGACCTCGCGCGAGGCGAGCTCGAATGGCCAGACCGTTACGTACTTGCCGTCCTGCGCCTGCACGATGATGCCGCTGCCAGGGTGTTCTGACCGGCGGCGTCGAACCGGATCCCTTTCCACGGCATGATGAGTTTGCTGCTCGGGATGTTCGTTTCTGCGAGCGCCTTCTGGATGGCCTCGGGCCTGGTGCTGCCCGCGCGGTTAATCGCGTCCGCCAACGTCATGAGACCGGTGAAGCTCCGCGCCGAGTTGCCGTTGAAGTTCGTCTTGTAACGCTCGAAGTAGAGATCGTTGACTTGCTTGATCAAGGGGTTCTTGGCGGCCAGATCGAGCGCCCAGACTTCGCGGCTCAGGATGTATTCTCCATCCTTCCCCAGCGTCCTCAGGAATTCGGAGTCGTTGAAACCGGCGTCGTTGGCGAGCAGCGCATCGGGCGCGACCCCGAGCTCCTTGTACGTTTTCATCGAGAGGATGGCATCGCCGAGATACGACGACTGCATGATCAGGTCGGGGTTCGCCGCCTTGATACGCTGCACTTCCGACGTGAGCTGCGTGCTCTTGGCGGGGTACAGGATCTTCTCGACGATGGGGTATTTCTGCTCGCCGGCGAGCCGCTCTTCGATTTTCGTGGTCTCGGTGCCGAAAAGCGTGTTTTCGTTGAACAGGGCGATCCGCTTAACCGAGATGTTCTTCCTCTTCTCGACGTCCTTCAGGAACTCGAAGAAGTTGGCGACGAACAGATCATCGTGCGGCGTCGTCCGGAAGAACCACTTGAAATTGCGCTGGGTCAACGTCGCCGAAGAGGATTCGGGATTCAGGAAGGGGATGCCATTGCGCTCCGCGACTTGGCTCGCGGTATTCGTGACGTTGCTGAAATACGAGCCGATCAGGGCGACGACCTTTTCCTGCGAAATCAGCCGCTCGGCCTCCGTCGCGCCGGTCTGCGGGTTGCCCTGATGGTCGCCGAAGATCAGCTTGATCCTGGCGCCCTTCAGATTCGGCAGGCCGCCCGTCGTGGTCAGCGGCAGATTGAGCCCCTTGGTCCCGTTGTTGATCAGGTCGGCGGCAAGCTCCAGCGCATTCTTCAGCTCCAGCCCCGTCGAGGCCGCCGCGCCGGTCAGCGGATAGATGGCGCCGATCCGGATCTCTTCCTGCGCCAGCGCCGGTCGCGCCAGTGAAAGCACAAGGCCAAGCGCGAACCAAAGCCACAGACGTTGCATCGCAGTACTCCTAGATGGCGGAAGAAATCGATGTCGCCGCGCCCGCAGGCGCCGCCACCGTCCTAAAACAATGCCAGCTCGTGATTCAACCGGTCGGTGACGAGCATACAGCCCGGCGCGTGCGTTATGCAAAATGGCGGACGAGCCGCGGCCAATGCTGCCTGCGGAGTCACGCCGCACGCCCAGAAGACGGGCAGCTCGTCGGCGGCCATCGCGATGCTGTCGCCATAGTCCGGTTTTGCGAGATCCTTGATGCCGATTAGTTCGGGCTTGCCGAGATGTATGGGTGCGCCGTGCACTGCGGGAAACCGGGACGTGATCTGAACTGCGCGAATCGCGTTGGCCGGGGTGAACGGTCGCATCGACACCACCAGCGGCCCGTGGAATCTGCCCGCGGACTCGGTGGCGATGGTGGTGCGGTACATGGCGACGTTCCGCCCGAGCGCAACGTGCCGCAGCGGAAGGCCTGCTTCGAGCAAAGCTTGCTCGAACGAGAACGAGCAACCGATGACGAAGGTGACGAGATCGCTGCGCCAATGGCGGGCAATGTCGGTGGGCTCGTCGACGACGACGCCATCGCGCCAAATGCGGTAGCGGGGAACGTCGGTGCGGATGTCGATGTCAGCGCCTAGCGCGGGCAGCATGGGTTGGTCCGGCGCGGAGACGGCGAGCAATGGGCAAGGCCTTGGATTGCGCTGGCAATAGAGAAGGAAGTCGGTCGCCATGTCAGCCGGCAGAATGACGACGTTACCTTGAACATGACGCGGGGCAATGCCAGAAGTGTGTCCGGTAAAAGCTCCCGTCCGGATCCGTTGCCGAATGGCGACGACGTCAGTCGTAGCGTGCGCGGGCGCGATGCTCACGTCGGAGGTCGCCGGCATTTCAGCGCGCTCGAGATTGATTCGATTTGCAACTTGTCCACGCCTTCCGGTGTCCCGCCCTCGCAATCACCGATGACAACAGCATGCTGCAATGTGTCATGACCGCCTCCCCTTGCGTTGAAGCGGCAAATTTCGCGCACGCGTTTTCGCGCTGTCAAGTAGATTGCGGACTTGTCGCGCCTTCGCGGTTCCTGGCGTCGCGAGCGTCTGCTTTTCCCATGAGGACTGGCTGCTATGGGGCGCAATGGCGGTCATCGACTCGGAGCAGCTGTCGAGGTGAGAAATGGGCTGCCGTGGAGCGCTACGGTGGTCCAACTTGGGGGAGTAGGTTGGGCGCCCAGGCCAACGCGTTGAGAATCGCCCGAAGCCTGCCACTGTCTCATCATTGCAGCCGAATCGCCACGTCGAAGTGCCAGGTTCGGCGGATCTCGATCACGTCGTACTCGCGGGCCAGGTCCGGCGGGAACACCTGGTAGGGCGTCTGGCTGTGCACGATGCGTCGTATCGCTTCGTCGATAGCTGCCACGCCGCTGGATTGAACGAACGTCACCGACTCCACCGAGCCGTCGCTACGAATGGCCACCGTCACCAAGGGATCGGTGTGAGGCTGCTTCGCCGCTTCGCGGACCATGTCGAACGTCATGTTCAGCTGGATCTTCCGGCTCCAGGCTTCCGCATAGAGGATGATTTCCGCGTTGGGGTCAGTGCGACCGAAGAGCCTGTATCGACGTGCGCTGCTCCACGAGGGTGACAGGCGCGCTGCAGCCGTTGCAGCTTCACGCCGGGCAGCCTCCTCGTCCAGCTGTCGTCCTATCGCCCGACGCACCGCTTCCCGTCTTGCGGCCTCCTCGTGCGCAAATTCGATCCGTGCGGCCTCGATCCGTGCGACGTCGGCTGGTGCGGCCTCGACCCGTGCGGCCTCGACCCGTGCGGCCTCGACCCGTGCGGCCTCGGCCTGTGCGGCGTCGGCTCGTGCCGTCTCTGCTCGTGCCGTCTCTGCTCGTGCCGTCTCGACCCGTGCAGCCTCGACCCGTGCAGCCTCGACCCGTGCGGTCTCTGCTCGTGCCGTCTCGACCCGTGCAGCCTCGACCCGTGC
>CATPAO010000024.1 GCA_955652025.1 Casimicrobiaceae bacterium | reverse complement strand
GGTCTCAAATTCGATCTTCCGCGGATCGCGCGCCGGCGGAGCCGCGCCTTGGGCGTCTTGACGGACAGGTTGGGTGTCGTCCATCCCGCGATTCTAGCCGCCGCGCCGCAACTTTCGGGAAACGGTCGTCATCCGAGTTGCCCATTCTGATTACGCGGCGCTCGTCGTAAACTCGCGGTCGCCGGGCGTTCCCGGCCCTAGAACGACCACGGGGAGGTTCCGGTGCAGACGATTGTGATCGCCAATCCGAAAGGCGGCAGCGGCAAAACGACGCTCGCCACCAACATCGCAGGCTGGCTCGCCGGCAAGCGCCAGCGGGTCGTGCTTGCCGACGCCGATCCGCAGCGCTCGTCGACGCAATGGTTGCGGCGCCGTCCGCCGCTTTTTCCGGCCATCGTCGGCCACGACGGCGATGCAAAGAAAAAGGATCTCAAGGACTACGATCCGCAGTGGACCGTCGTCGACACCGCGGCCGGGTCGCATGGCGAAAGCCTGCGCGATGCGGTGCGGCGCGCCGACGTGATGCTGGTGCCGCTCGGGGCGTCGACGTTCGATATGGCGGCCACGGAACGTTTTCTTGCGACGCTCGCCGAATATAAGGCGGTCAGGCAAGGAGCCTTGGCGCTCGGCATCGTTGCCAATCGCGTCGATGCGCGCACGCGCGCCGCGGGCGAGTTGGACGAATTCCTCAAGTCATTCGACTTTCCGGTGATCGCGCATTTACGGGACACGCAGGTCTACGTTTACTGCGCGCGCGACGGAATGTCGGTGTTCGATCTGCCGCGCTCACGCGCCGAGCAGGACTGGGAGCAATGGCGGCCGCTGACACGCTGGATTGCGCGCCATGCGCCGGCGCGTGGCGGATGATCGACCGCGCGAGACTGTACGCCGCCAAAATGAGAAACGGCCGTCGCGTGCGACGGCCGTTGCGCTCGACTGCTTCGCGAAACGCGACTACTTCTTCGCGGCGTCCTTTGCCTTGTCGGCGGCGTCTTTCACCGCGTCGGCGGCTTTCCCAGCCGCGTCCTTGGTGGCGTCGGCGGCTTTCGCGGCCGCGTCCTTGGTGGCATCGGCGGCAGAGCTGGCGGCATCCTTGGTCGCATCCGCCGTGGTCTTCGCCGCGTCCTTGGTGGCGTCCATGGTCGCCTTGGCGGCGTCCTTCGTGGCGTCGGCGGCCTTCGACGCCTGTTGCGTGGAACTCGACTGCTGGCCGCACGCGACGAGCGTCGTGGCCAGCGCCATCGCCGTCAATGCGGCGAGCGTGCGTATCTTCATTGTGGATTCTCCCGGGGCTTGAAAGTGGCTTTGGCGGCAGGCCTTTCAAGCGACCGCCGTCAGTGAACGATTATAGCCGATTTGCCGTACGCGAGCCTCTTAGCCCCGCCGAAATCGCCGGCGTTCGGCGCCGGCAAGTAACAACCCGCTCACAGCGATGATCGCCATGCCGACCGCTGACCATCCGTCGGGGTGCTGGCCGAATACAAGGAAGCCAAATGCGGTCGCCCACACGATTTGCAAATAGGTGAATGGCGTGAGCTGCGACGCGGGCGCCATCATGTAGGCGCGCGTCAGAAACCAATGACCCAGGCCGGCCAACGCGCCGAGCAAGACGAGCAGGAACGCGTCGGATAGCGTAAGCGCCGATTCGATGAGCGCGAACGGCAGCAGCGCGGTCAAGCCGACGGTTCCGACGATCGCGCTGTAAAACAGCGTCGTATGCAGCGCTTCGCCCAACAACTTGCGCGTCAGCATCTGGTAGAGCGCGTTGCAGGCCGCGGCGACGATCAGCAGCAGCGCCGCCGGGTGGAAGACCGACGATCCGGGCCGCAACAGGATCAGGATGCCGAGAAAGCCGGCAATCGACGCGACGATGCGCGGTCGGGTCGGCCGCTCGCGGAGCAGCGGATACGAGAGTGCCGCGACGATAATCGGCGCGAGGAACGTGATCGAAGACGCCTCGGCCAGCGGCAGAAAGCGCAGGCCGCCGAAAAAGCAGCCGGTTGCGCCGAGCAGAAACGCCGAGCGGGCGAGTTGCAGTGGCAGCCGTCGCGTGCGCCAAAAACCCGGTCCCGCGCTGGCCAAGGCGAACGGCGTCACGACCAGCGTTTGGCCCGCGTAGCGCGCCCACACGACCAGCAGCAGCGAATGGTCGCGGACCAGATATTTGGCCGTCGTGTCGAGCGACGACAGGCAGAAACCGGCGATCAGGAACAGCGGCAGCGCGTGCCTCAGCGCATGCGAGTGTTCCGTGATGATTGATTTCATCGCCCCTCACCGGCTCGATGCTTCGCATCTCGCTCCCTCTCCCCGCGCGCGGGGGAGAGGGTTGGGGTGAGGGAGCATACGGCGTCAATACATTACGCGGCGATCAGCTCCCGCAGCACGAACGGAAGGATGCCGCCGTGCTTGTAGTAGTCGACCTCGATCGGAGTATCGATCCGGCACAGCACGGGAACGCTCTTCTTCGATCCGTCCTTGCGCGTGATCGCGAGCGTCAACTCCTGCTGCGGCCTGATGCCCGCCGGCACCGCGACGTCGAATGTCTCGTCGCCACGAAGGCCGAGCGCTTGGGCGGAATCGCCGCTTTTGAACTGCAGCGGCAATACGCCCATGCCGACGAGGTTCGAGCGATGGATGCGTTCGAAGCTCTTGGCGACCACCGCCTTGACGCCCAACAGTTGCGTGCCCTTGGCCGCCCAGTCGCGCGAGCTGCCGGTGCCGTATTCCTCTCCGCCGAACACGATCGTCGGCACGCCGTCGTTCTGGTAGCGCATCGCCGCGTCGTAGATCGACATCCGCTCGCCGGACGGCTGGAACAGCGTTACGCCTCCTTCGAAACGCGTCCCATCGGGTTTCGCGGGCACCATCAGGTTCTTGATCCGCACGTTGGCGAACGTCCCGCGCAGCATCACCTCGTGGTTGCCGCGGCGCGCCCCGTAGCTGTTGAAATTTGGCACCGATACGTCGCGTTCCTGCAGGTAGAGACCGGCCGGCGAAGTCGGCTTGATCGATCCGGCGGGTGAAATGTGATCGGTGGTCACCGAATCGCCGAAGATGCCGAGCGCGCGGGCGCCTTTGATATCGCCGATGGGCGCGGGCTTCATGCCGAAGCCCTCGAAAAACGGCGGCTTCGCGATATAGGTCGATTTGGGCCAGTTGTAGACCTGCCCGCTCGATCCGGCGATGCCTTTCCACAGCGGATTCGCGTTGGCGAGGTCGTCATACAGGCGTCGATAGGTGGCCGGGTCCTTCGCGTAGCTCATCACTGCGGCAATCTCGTGCGATGTCGGCCAGACATCGCGCAGGTACACCGGACCGTTCGTGCCCTGTCCGAGCGGCTCGGTCGTCAGATCCTTGAGCACGGTGCCCGCGATCGCATACGCGACGACCAGCGGCGGCGAGCCCAAAAAGTTCGCCCTGAGATTCGGATGGATACGCGCCTCGAAATTGCGATTGCCGGAAAGCACCGCCGCGCATACGAGGTCGTTGCCGGTGATGGCGTCGTTGATCTCGGGCGCGAGATCGCCGGCGTTGCCGATGCACGTCGTGCAGCCGTAGGCCGCGAGCGAAAAGCCGAGCCGATCGAGATAAGGCAGAAGCCCGGCCCGGGTCAGGTAATCGGTGACCACACGCGAGCCCGGCGCGAGCGACGTCTTGATGTGCGGCTTGACCGTCAGTCCCTTCTCGACCGCCTTTTTCGCGAGCAGCCCGGCGGCGAGCAACACGCCCGGATTCGACGTGTTCGTGCAGGACGTGATCGCGGCGATCAACACGTCGCCGTTGCCGATGCCGATCGGATGAGGCGCTTGCGGCGCCACGCGGCCGGGTGTGGGCCGGTTGTCGACCATCTCGACGTAATCGCGCGGATGGCCGTCCGGCGGCAGAGAAAGCGAAGGCTCGGCCGTCACGCCGCGGCCGGGGCGCATCGGCTGCGTCTCGTACCGGACGTTGAGTTTTTCCGCGGCCTGCGCGAAGCCGTTCTCGGCATTCGACTTGCTGAAGAGCGATGTGAATTGCGCCTTCAGGTCGCCGAGCTCGATCCGATCCTGCGGTCGCTTCGGTCCGGCAAGCGACGTCTTGACCGACGCCAAGTCGAGCGTCACCACCTTCGTGTAGTCGATCTCGCCGGCACGCGGAACCCCGAACAGCTTCTGCGCTTTGAAATACGACGCGAACGCGTCGATTTCGGTATCGGTTCGACCGGTGTATTTGAGGTAATCGACCGTCGCCTCGTCGACCGGAAAAAAGCCCATCGTCGCGCCATATTCGGGCGCCATGTTGCCGATCGTCGCGCGGTCGGGCACCGCCAGCGAGGCGGTGCCCTGGCCGAAGAATTCGACGAACTTGCCGACCACTTTTTCCTTGCGCAACATTTCGGTGACCGTGAGCACGAGATCGGTCGCACTGACGCCTTCGGCCAGCCGGCCCGTGAGCTCGACGCCGACGACATCGGGCGTGAGGATGTAGACGGGTTGCCCGAGCATTCCGGCCTCGGCCTCGATGCCGCCGACGCCCCAGCCGACGACGCCGATGCCGTTGATCATCGTCGTGTGGCTGTCGGTGCCCACCAGCGAATCCGGGTAGTACACGCCGTTCCTCTTGTGCACGCCGCGGGCCAGGTATTCGAGGTTGACCTGATGGACGATGCCGATGCCGGGCGGCACGACCTTGAACGTGTCGAACGCCTGCATGCCCCACTTCATGAAGCGATAGCGTTCGGCGTTGCGTTCGAACTCGAGCTTCATGTTGAGATCGAGCGCGTTGCTCGTACCGTAGTAGTCGATCTGCACCGAGTGATCGACGACCAGGTCGACCGGGACGAGCGGCTCGATTATCTTGGGATTCTTGCCGAGGTCGTTCGTGACGTTGCGCATGGCCGCCAAGTCGCACAGGAGAGGTACGCCGGTGAAGTCCTGCAGCACGACGCGGGCGACGACGAACGGGATTTCGTCGACGCGCGCAGCGGTCGGATTCCACGCCGCGAGCTGCCGCACGTGTTCCTCGGTCACTTTCTTGCCGTCGCAGTTGCGCAGCACGCTTTCGAGCACGATGCGGACCGAGACGGGCAACCGCGAGATCTTGCCGAGCCCGGCCCGCTCGAGCGCGGCGAGCGAGTAGAACTTGCCGGTACTGCCGTCGGCGAGCGAAAAGTCCTGCAGAGAATCGAAACGATCTTGCGTCATGGGAGTGGCATCCAAAGAGGGGGCGACGGCTAGGGCCTACTTGCCGCCGCCCATCATCGCGCGGATATTCATCGTCTGCCCGTTGGGCAACGTCATGTCGCCGGGCCGCTGGCCCGGCTTGCAGGCGCCGACGTGGCGACCTTCGATCACGGAAGTGGATTCCGTCGTACCGGCGAACGGCGGATCGAACGTTGCATGCGCCACGGTCCGGTACGCCGAGTCGCCGGACATCGTCATCACCGATTGCGACCTCATCGTCGAGTCGCCGATCTTGCAGATCCCTTCGGCGGTGATTTTGTTGCCACTGTATTTGACGTCGTGCTTGCTGCACATGCCTTGCATCGCACCGGACGCCATCCGGATCATATCCTGCTGGACCGAGGCGTCGAGGCAAAGCGTGCTCTTCACCGGCGCCGCGTCGTTGCGCCGTAACGACGTGTTCGACATCTCCCACAGGCCCGGCTTGAGCTTCGGAAAATCCTGCGCGATCGCCGCGAGCGGCGCCGCGAGGGCGCAGAAGGCGAGCAGCCAATGATTCATGGGGAGGTCTCCAAGATTGAGGCGGTGCGTCAGATCGTCATCATATCGACGAATTCGTGCACAGGTGTGACTTCCAGCCGCTTGGCGTCGAGCGCGATGTCGAGAATCGCTCGCTGTTGCTTTCCTGGAAAGCGGCGGGCGAGGTTGATGCGGAATTTGTCGATCAACAGCGGGATGCCTTCCTTGCGGCGGCGGCGATGCCCGATCGGATATTCGACGACTACTTCCTTCGTGCGGCTGCCGTCGTTGAACTCGACGGTGATGGCGTTCGCGATCGAGCGCTTGGCGGGATCGAGATAATCGCGCGAGAACTTCTTGTCCTCGATGCACGTCATCTTGGCGCGCAGCGCGTCGATTCGCGGGTCGGACGCGATGTTGTCCTCGTAGTCCGCCGCCGTCAGCCGGCCGTGCATCAGCGGCACCGCGATCATGTATTGGAGGCAATGGTCGCGGTCGGCGGGGTTGGCGAGCGGACCTTGCTTGTCGATGATCCGGAGCGCCGATTGGTGCGTGCGGATCGTGATTTTCGCGATGTCGTCGATCCGGTCCTTGACGAGCGGATGGAGGGCCATCGCGCACTCGACGGCGGTCTGCGCGTGGAATTCGGCCGGAAAGGAGATCTTGAACAGCACGTTCTCCATCACATAGCTCCCGTAGGGACGCTGAAACTTGAACGGCTGCCCGTGGAACAGGACGTCGTAGAACCCCCATGTCTTCGCCGACAGCACGGACGGGTAGCCCATTTCGCCGGTTTTGGCGATCAGCGCGAGCCGCACCGCGCGCGACGTCGCGTCGCCGGCGGCCCAGCTCTTGCGCGACCCCGTATTGGGCGCGTGGCGGTACGTGCGCAAACTCTGGCCGTCCACCCATGCCAATGAGACCGCGGCCACGATCTCTTCGTTCGACAAGCCGAGCAGGCTGGCAACGACCGCCGTCGAGGCGACTTTCACCAGCACGACGTGGTCGAGACCGACGCGGTTGAAGCTGTTCTCGAGCGCGATCACGCCCTGGATCTCATGCGCCTTGATCATCGCCGTCAGCACGTCGCGGACGACGAGCGGCGGCTTGCCTCGCGCGACGGCGTTCCGCGACAGCCAATCGGCGGTGGCGAGGATGGCGCCCAAGTTGTCCGACGGATGACCCCATTCGGCGGCGAGCCACGTGTCGTTGAAGTCGAGCCAACGGATCATCGCGCCGATGCTGAAAGCAGCCTGCACCGGATCGAGTTGGAACGACGTTCCCGGCACCTTCGCGCCGTTCGGAACCGCGGTCCCCGGGACGATCGGGCCCAAGAGCTTCGTGCACGCGGGATACGAAAGCGCCTCGAATCCGCACCCGAGCGTGTCGAGCAGGCAGTAGTGCGCGGTCGCGTAAGCCTCTTTGCTGACGATCTTGAACTTGGACGCGTAATCGGCGATGTCGACCAGGACCTTGTCGGGCTTGGGGCGGACGTTGGAAATGGCAGCGGACATTGGCTGTTCAAACCTTCAGATCTCGAGGAGACTCATTTCAACGACGCTCCCCGATCGGGACGAATTTCCGATCCTCCGGGCCGATGTAGTTGGCCGACGGCCGGATGATCTTACCGTCGATGCGCTGCTCGATCACATGCGCCGACCATCCGGCCGTGCGCGAAATCACGAACAGCGGCGTGAACATCGCGGTCGGCACGCCCATCATGTGATAGCTGACGGCGGAGAACCAATCGAGGTTCGGGAACATTTTCTTCGCGTCCCACATCACCGACTCCAGCCGCTCGGCAATGCCGAACATCCGCATGTCGTGCGCATCCTCGGACAATCTCTTCGCGACTTCCTTGATGACCTTGTTCCGCGGGTCCGAAATCGTATACACGGGGTGCCCGAAGCCGATGATCACCTGCTTCATTTCGACGCGGCGCCGAATGTCGGCCTCGGCTTGGTCTGCGGTGTCGTAGCGGTTCTGCACCTCGAACGAAAATTCGTTGGCGCCGCCATGCTTCGGACCGCGCAACGCGCCGATCGCGCCGGTGATCGCCGAATAGAGATCGGAGCCGGTTCCGGCGATGACCCGCGCGGTGAACGTCGACGCGTTGAACTCGTGCTCGGCGTAAAGATTGAGCGACGTGTGCATCGCGCGCACCCAGAGCTCGGAGGGGCGCTTGCCATGCAGCAGATGCAGAAAATGCCCGCCGATCGAGTCGTCGTCCGTCTCGACGTCGATGCGCTTGCCGTGGTGGCTCCAGTGGTACCAGTAGAGGAGCATCGAGCCCAGCGATGCCATCAGACCGTCGGCGATGTCGCGCGCGCCCGGCAGCGGATGGCCTTCCTTTTCGGGCACGATGGCGCCCAGAACGGAGACCGCGGTGCGCATGACGTCCATCGGATGCGAGGAAGCGGGAATCTGCTCGAGCGCGACTTTGACCGGCGCGGGGACGCCGCGCGAGTTCTTGAGCTTCGACTTGTAGGCCGCGAGCTCGGCCAAGGTGGGCAATGTGCCATGCACCAGCAGGTACGCGATCTCCTCGAATTCGCAGGCATCGGCGATGTCGAGGATGTCGTAGCCGCGGTAATGCAGGTCGTTGCCGGTGCGACCCACCGTGCAGAGCTCCGTATTGCCGGCGGTCACGCCGGAAAGCGCAACCGACTTCTTCGGCTTCGGAGCGACCGGTACTGCTTCACTCATGGGCGCCTCGTTTCATTTCTCGGTCGGCGATCGCTGCGCGAAAAGGTCATCCAATTTCTTTTCGTATTCGTGGTAACCGAGATAGTCGTACAACTCCGCGCGCGTTTGCATCAGCGGCACGACGCTCTTCTGCGTGCCTTCGCGGCGGATCGTCTGATAGACGTTGAGCGCCGCCGCGTTCATCGCGCGGTACGCCGAGCAGCAGTAGAGCACGATGTCGACGTCGGCGCCCCGCAATTCTCCCGTGGTGAAAAGCGGCGTCTGGCCGAACTCGGTGATGTTGGCGAGGATCGGCACGTTGACCGCCGCCCGAAATCGTTTGTACATCGACAAGTCGGTCATCGCTTCGGGAAAGATCATGTCGGCGCCGGCGTCCACGTACGCGACCGCGCGCTCGATGGCCGCGTCCAATCCTTCGACCGCCAGCGCGTCGGTGCGCGCCATGATCACGAATCCCGGATCGGCGCGCGCGTCGACGGCGGCCTTGACGCGGTCGACCATCTCTTCCTTCGAGACGACCTCTTTGCCCGGCAGGTGCCCGCAGCGCTTCGCGCCGACCTGGTCTTCCATGTGCACGGCGCCGGCGCCGGCGTTGACCATCGTACGGATCGTACGCGCGATGTTGAACGCGCTACCCCAGCCGGTGTCGATGTCGACGAGCAACGGCAGCGTCGTTACGTCGGTGATACGACGCACGTCGGTCAGGACATCGTCGAGCGTGCTGATCCCCAAATCCGGCATGCCGAGCGAGTTGGCGGCGACGCCGCCGCCGGATAGGTAGAGCGCCTTGAATCCGGTGCGCTCCGCCATGCGCGCGGTGTAGGCGTTGATCGCGCCGATCACCTGCAGCGGCTTCTCCGCCGCGACGGCGGCGCGAAAGCGTGCGCCCGGTGAGTTTGCGGTCATGACCAAGGTGTCACGCGGTGAACAGGCTGGCGGCGGCGGCCGGCACCGGATGCCCGCCGGCTTTCGCCCGCTGCAGCACGCTCCAGCAATAGCGGTACGACGCGCGGTCGTGGAGCTTGCCGTGCACGCGAAGCGGCGCCCAGTCGGCCGTCTGGGCTTCGACGAGCACGGCCGCCGCTTCGTCGATTTGTGACGCATCGGGCGACATCGCCCGCACGATCGGCTCGATCTGCGACGGATGGATGCTCCACATCC
This sequence comes from Casimicrobiaceae bacterium, assembly GCA_955652025.1. Classification (GTDB taxonomy): domain Bacteria; phylum Pseudomonadota; class Gammaproteobacteria; order Burkholderiales; family Casimicrobiaceae; genus VBCG01. The sequence continues at coordinate 719 of CATPAO010000024.1, read as the reverse complement.
GCAGGTACCCGAATTCGTCGCGCGCGCGGCGCGCATCTGCGTAAACGACATCCGGCGCGTCCAACGCGCGCGTGACGCCGTGCGCGGGAACTACACCGTGCGCCAACGCGGCGGCGGCGACTTCCGTCTTCGCCTGGCGCAGGATCGCGTGATCGAACTGGCCGGGGCTTTCCATCGCGGAGATCGGAATGGCACCGTGATGGAAGCTCACGAAATCCAGCGTCCCGAAGTCGAGGCTCGCGACGTTCGGCAACGCCGCGATCGTCCACGCATCGTGCACGGCGCCCGGCGTTTCGATCAGCACGCTCAGCGGAATCTGTCGCGTGATTCCGCGCCGCGCCGTCTCCCTCGCCAACGCCTCGATCATCCGCTCCACGTCGCCGGTCGACTCGGCCTTGGGCAGCGTGACGAACGCGATGCGGTCGCCCGCCTCCCCGATGAGAAGGTCGACGTCCGTTATCCATGCCGCATGGCCGACGTCGTGGATGCGGGCGCCGAAACGATCGAAGCGATTGGCCGGCGAGGCGATCAGCCCGGCGATCATTCGCGCATGCGCGGCCTCGCCGCCGATCGGTGCGCCATCCTCGCAGTCGCCGGCGACGTCGAACACCGGGCCGCGCTCGGATTGCAGCAGGAGCGCCTTGCGCAGGAATTTTTCGTTGCCCGCATAGTGCACACACGGGGGAAGCAGCGGCAGCGCGCGCTCGTTCCCGTAAAGC
>CATPAO010000023.1 GCA_955652025.1 Casimicrobiaceae bacterium | reverse complement strand
GGATCTCGCGGTAGACAGCGATTGCGATCCGGCGCGAGCCTTCTGCGTCGGGCCGCTCGATCGGATAGACGTTCATCCGGTTGAGGATCGGCTCCGGAATGACGTTTTCGTCGTTGGCGGTCGCGATCCACAGGATGTGCGACGCATCCATGTCGACATCGATGAACTCATCCTTGAAATGGCTTGCGGTGTCGCGCTCCAGCAGTGCATACAGCGCGCCCATCGGATCGTACCGGGAATCGCCGCCCGTCTTGTCGACCTCGTCCAGGACGACGACGGGATTCGCGTACTCGCCCTCGATCAGCGTCTGCGCCACCTTGCCGGGCCGCGCGTTGTGCCACTGCGCGGAGGCACCCGTCAGCACCCAACCCGCGGTCAGCGAGCTCATCGAAACGAACTCGAAGCCGGTGCCAAGCGCGTGCGCCAGTTTTTTCGCGAAATAGGTCTTGCCGAGACCGGGCTCGCCCAGCAGCAGCATCGGCGTGAATTGAACCGCTTCGTTGCCCGAGACCGCGAGCGCGAGATATTTACGGAGATCGTCGACGACGGCGGCGAAATTGGGAGACGCGTCGTACAGATCGTCGACGGCGGCGGTGGTCGACGGCTTGATGATGTAGCGCGAGCCGCCTAACTCGAACATCCGGTCGTACCAGCTTTTCAGGCCCTCGTTGCGACGCGCGGCGCCATCTTCACGCGCGCGACCCACGTCAGCCACAGAATAGATTGGCTGCAGATCGGCTAGCGGAATGACCGGATCCATGGCGCCGTCGCACCTCCCGTGGAATCGATAATGCATTAAACATGCCAAATATGCCAACTGTTGCCAAGTGGGATCGACGTGAGTGCTACCGCTTTCTCGCCCGCGTGGCGCGGAAGCCACAAGCGGGCGTGGTAGGCACAGCGCGCACCGCCACGGCACATGGTCGGCATCGATTTGCGCCGCGCTGGTGCGCGTGCTAATTTCGATCCCCAAAGGGAGCAGCGAGAATGCCGTCGTTCGACATCGTGTCGGAAGTCAATGAGGTGGAGGTTCGCAACGCGCTCGACCAGGCGAACAAGGAGATCGGAACGCGCTTCGATTTCAAGGGCTCGGACGCGCGCGTCGAGTACAAGGACAAGACGCTGACGCTCTATGCCGATGACGATTTCAAGCTGAAGCAGGTCACCGACCTCCTGACCGGCAAGCTTGCCAAGCGTCAGGTCGACGTGCGATCGCTCAAATACGGCGATCCGGAGAAGATCTCCGGCAACAAGGTCAAGCAGGCGATCACCGTCCGTACCGGCGTCGAGCAGGAGCTGGCCAAGAAGATCGTCAAGCTCCTGAAAGACAGCAAGCTTAAGGCGCAGGGCTCGATCCAGGGCGATACCGTGCGCGTGTCCGGTGCCAAGCGTGACGAGCTGCAGAACGCGATCGCGCTCGTCAAAAAGTCGATCACCGACTTTCCGTTGCAGTACCAGAATTTCCGCGATTAACGTCGCGAGTGGTTGGCGAGCGTCCCGATATTCTTCCCTGACCCGTTTGCCTCCTCCCGCCCGACTCACTCCCCGTACTTGAAAACCCGTTCCAGCGGGACGTCGAACACCCGCGCGATTCGGTACGCGACTTCCAGCGACGGCGAGTACTTGTTTCGCTCCATCGCGTTTACCGTCTGACGCGTGACGCCGACCCGGTCCGCAAGCTCTTGCTGCGTCATCTCCCCCTGATGGAAACGTAGTGCGCGGATTTCGTTCGTGATGAGGCCGCCACCCTTGCCCATCCCTCACGCTCCCCGCCCGGTGCAGAAACAGCTGCGACGCGATCTCCACCAGCTGCGCCAGCACCCAGAAGACAAGACCAGGTCAGGGCCTCGTGTCGCGGATGTCAAGTATTTCCGACATACCGACAAACCGGGAATTTCTCGGTGTGGGCCGCCGCAACTGCGTCCGCTAACGCAGGCGCGGTGTCCCGCGAGCGCGAGAAGGGAACAAATCAGCCTCTCCGTCCGCTTCGCGGAGAGGGATTGGGGGTGAGGAAGGTCAGGCGAGGTCGGCGATGAGCGCCTCCCGGCTGGCAGCGCCGACGGCGGGAATCGCGGCCTGGTAGTTCGGATGGTCGACGCCGACACCGAGCGCGACGCCATGCTTGAGCGCCGCGACCATTTCCTGCGTTAACTCGAAGCGCAGAAAATGGACGGCTGATGTCTTTGTCTCGTTCTCGCGATCGAGATCCTCATCGGCGATCGCCCATACTTTCAGGCAGCCCTCGACCTGCAGCCAGACCCGGTCCTCGATTCCCTTGAGCTTCGCGAGCGCAGTCTTGCGCTCGTTTTCGTCTTCGTATTCGAGCAGCATCGTCGCCTTGAAGTTGCTGCCGTCGGGGACGAGCGGGTTGTAAGCGGCGAGCTCGTCCACGATGCCTTGGTCCTCGAAGATTTTCTCGATCCGCAACATCTCCTGCACTTGGTAGCGGACCGTCAATTCGTCCTCGAACAGGAGCGTCGCGTGCTCACCGAGATGAATCGTGCGCGGGCGCTTGTGCGCGAGGACGCGCGTCCGGAACTCCTTGCGCGCCTTGGCGTAGGCTTCGAGCGTCATCAGGCTATCGCGCGTGATTTGTCGCGATCCCGTGACGGCATTGCGATCAGCCGACATGTCGGTTCTCAACTTTCGGCAGAGGGGTCGGGCAGGCCGTAAGCCATGCGGAGCAGCGTCAGCGGATGCTCCTTCGCTGCGCGCAAGTCGCCATCTGCCGCGATCCCCTGCGCGATCCGCCGTCCCGCAATCGGGCAATCGGAGCTGACGAAGTCCGGGTCGCCGTCGCTCATCCGTTTGAAGACCGGAGCGCCGATCTTCATCGACTGGTCGAAGTACTCGCGCTTGACGCCCCATGTTCCATCGTGACCGGCGCACCGCTCGATCGTGTTGACCGTAGTCTCGGGCGCCCATTCCAGGACTTCGCGCGTCTTTTGGCCGATCTTCTGCACGCGCGAGTGGCAGGGAATGTGATAGCTGACCTTGCCCAGCGGCCGCGAGAACGCGCGGTCGAACAATCCGTCCTTGTCGCGCAGGACGAAATATTCGAACGGGTCGAACATCGCGTCCGCGACCGCCAGCACGTCGGGATCGCCGGGAAACATCAACGGCAGCTCCTGCTTGAACATCAACGTGCACGAGGGAACCTCGGTCAGAATCGCGTTTCCGGCCCGAGCGAGCGCGGCCAGCGCCGGAATGTTCGCGTCCTTCAGCTTTTCGACCGCCGCAAGGTCGCCGAGCTCGAGCTTCGGCATCCCGCAGCAGACCTCCTGCGGGACGAGCGTGTACGGGATTCGATTGTGCGCGAGCACCGCGAGGAGATCGCGGCCGATGCCGGGCTCATTGTAGTTGACGTAACAAGTGGAAAACAACGCCACCTTGCCCGGCGTTCGCTGGCCATCCCGGACCGGCCATTGCAACGACACCGGCGGCCGGTCGCGAAAGCGTCGTTTAGTGTAAGGCGGGAGCTCCGTCTTCGCGGCGATGCCCAGCACCGTCTCCATCGCGACGCGCGCCGACGGCATCGCGTTCGCCTTGTTGATCATCTGCACGACCACCGGAATGGTCGCGAGCTTGCCGAGCTTGTCGGTGCTCGTCAGCAGCCGGTCGCGGAAGGTGGTTTCGCCGTTCTCGAACTTTTGCGCTTTGCCTCGAAGCATCAAGTGGGGAAAGTCGACATTCCACGGATGCGGCGGCACGTACGGGCATTTCGTCATGTAGCAGATGTCGCACAGGTAGCACTGGTCGACGACCTTCCAGTAGTCCGCCTTGGCGACACCGTCGACTTCCATCGTCTTGCTCGCGTCGACCAAATCGAACAGCGTCGGGAACGCGCCGCACAGCGAAACGCAACGCCGGCATCCGTGGCAGATGTCGAAGATGCGCTCGGCTTCCTTGAGGAATGCGCCCTCGTCGTAGAACTCCGGGTTGCGCCAGTCGATCGGATAGCGGGTCGGCGCTTCGAGGTTGCCTTCGCGCAGCGTCATTGGTGTCTCGGATTTGCGGTGAGGCGCGTGCGCGCGACATCGTCCTGCAACCGCGGATTGAGGGTCGCGGCACGCGACCACTCCAATCCGCGGAGTTGTTCCGTCACAGCGAACGGCTAGCCATCCGGGCGCAGCGCTCAACCGCCGTGACGGAATAACGGCTAGTTGTGAAGGCCCAATAGGTTGTTGGTGTTCATTCGGACTGGATTTGAGAAACTGGGAATCGCCAAACCCCCGGTCAACTCAAGGATTCCAGCCGAATGAACACCCATAAGAATGCCCGACTCACCTTTGCGCGTC
>CATPAO010000022.1 GCA_955652025.1 Casimicrobiaceae bacterium | reverse complement strand
TGATGCCGATCGACGAGGCGCAGAAAATGGGCGCGATGATGCTGTTCGGCGAAAAATACGGCGACGAAGTGCGCGTCCTCGACATCGGCACGTCGCGCGGACCGGCGACATCGGCCTTTTCAAGATCGTCGGCGAAGGCGGCGTGGCCGCGGGCATCCGCCGCGTCGAGGCGGTCACCGGTCGTGGCGCGTTGGCGCATGTGCAAGCGCGGGAAGCACAATTGGCGCGCGCGGCGGCGCTGCTCAAGGCGCCTGTCGCGGAAGTGGAGGCGCGCATCGCTCAGTTGCAGGAGAGTGCGAAAGCGACCGAAAAGGAACTGGCGCGACTCAAAGCGAAGGCCGCGGCGAGCGCCGGTGACGACTTGGCCGGCGGCGCCATCGACATCAAAGGCACCAAAGTGCTGGCCGCCGCACTCGACGGCGCGGACGCCAAGGCACTGCGCGAAACTATCGACAAGCTGAAGAATCGTCTCGGCAGCGCCGCTATCGTGCTGGGCAGCGTCGCCGACGGCAAGGTGACGCTGATCGCCGGCGTGACGCCGGATTTGATCGCCAAGGTGAAGGCGGGCGATCTCGTCAATCACGTGGCGCAACAAGTCGGCGGCAAAGGCGGCGGCCGGCCGGACATGGCGCAGGCAGGCGGGACGGACCCGGCGGGATTGCCGGCGGCGCTCGAGTCGGTCAAGGACTGGGTCGGGCAGCGCTTGTGACTGTCGATGCGCAGTCGCCGCAATTCGCGAGCGACAACAACGCCGGCATTTGCCCGGAAGCGTTGGCCGCCCTCGCCGCAGCCAATGTAGGTCATGCGCCCGGATACGGCGACGATGACTGGACGCGCGCGGCCACCGACGCGATCCGCGCGGCGTTCGAGGCCGATTGCGACGTGCATTTCGTCTTCAACGGCACTGCCGCCAACGCGCTCGCGCTCGCCTCGATCTGCCGTAGCTCCGACGCCGTGGTGTGCCACGCGTTGGCGCACGTCAACGTCGATGAATGCGGCGCGCCGGAGTTCTTCAGCGGCGGCGCCAAGCTCCTGACGGCCGACACGCCGCATGCGAAGCTCACGCCGCAATCGGTGATCGCGTCGGCGGTGACGCCGCACGACGAGCATTCGTCTCGACCGCGCGCACTGGCGCTCACGCAAGCAACCGAGCTTGGCACCGTGTATTCCGCAACCGAATTGAAGGCGCTCTGCGACACGGCGCACGAGGGGGGGATGAAGGTGCAACTCGACGGGGCACGGTTTGCGAATGCGGTGGCGTCGCTCCGCTTGGCACCCGCCGACATTTCATGGCGCGCCGGCGTGGATGTACTCTGCCTGGGCGGGACGAAGAATGGACTCCCGTTCGGCGAGGCGCTCTTGTTCTTCGATCGGACACTCGGCGACGAATTCGCGCGCCGGCGCAAGCAGGGCGGGCAGCTCGCGTCGAAAATGCGCTTCCTCGCGGCACCGTGGCAAGCCCTCATGGAGAATGGCGTTTGGTTGAAGCATGCCGCGCACGCGAACGCGATGGCGCAGCGTCTCGCCGCGGCGATCCAGCAGCTGCCGGGTGTGCAATTGCTTGCGCCTGTGGAAGCGAACGGCGTGTTCGTCGAGTTGCCGGCGCGCGCGATCGACGAGATCCGCGCGAAAGGATGGCGGTTCTACGCATTCGTCGGCGAGACGGGCGTGCGTTTCATGTGCGCGTGGGACACGTCGCCGGACGCGGTCGATGCGTTTTCCGCCGATGTCGCGGCGGCCGTAGCGCGTTGATGGCAAGCCCTACGCGGGATACCGATCGAGCGGGAGATTCGTGATGGCGTTGCGCATGGAATTCGATCTCGAGTCCGCCAACCGGCGCGGCGACGGCCGGCTGCCGGGTTTGATGGGCTTTCGCGTCACGGCGCTCGCCGAGGGCCGGCTCGAGGCGGAGCTCGACATCCGGCCCGACGTGCTGGCACCGAACGGTTATCTGCATGCGGCGACCGTCATTGCGCTCGCCGACACCGCTTGCGGCTATGGCTGCATCGCCCATCTGCCGGCAAGCGCGCAAAACTTCACGACGATCGAGCTCAAGGCGAATTTCCTCGGCACCGCGCGCGACGGGACGATCGCGACGGTCGCGCGCCCGGTGCATATGGGGAGCACGACGCAGGTGTGGGATGCCGTCGTCACGCGCAAGGCGGACGGCAGGACGATCGCGCTGTTTCGTTGCACGCAGATGATCCTTTATCCGAAAAGCTGAGAGGCGAGTCGCAGGATCATCCGAACGGCTGATGGCGTGAATTCTCCGCGCCGGCGTGCGATCCGAGAGGCGCCGCTTACGAGTGCGACGCAGGCGCGTCGACGTAACGCCCGAGCCGCACGGCCGTCTCTCCTTTGCGCGGCCGCCGCGCAGGCATCACCAGCACGCAATCGTCGTACGGCGTGCGAATCTCGCGCGCGCCGTCGGTCGCGAGCAGCGTGCCGCGGGACGTCACGACGTCCAGTCCGGCCACGCGTCGGACGAACGCGAAGTCGTCGCTGTCGATCGTCACGACATCGGTCACTTCGATCGCGCGCTGCGCCGGCGGCGGTGCGGGATCGAGGCGCGACGCGAGAAATTCCGGCGCCACCATGCCGAAATGAAGAAGAAACCGCAGCGCGGCCTGCAGCGCAACCGAGGGTGCCGCGCGCTCCCAATGCTGGCCGCATTCGATCAGTAGCGCGCTCCGCGGATCGGCCGGATCGTCGAAGAACGCGTAGTCGCGGAGTCGCTTGCCGGCTTGGTGCCCCGCATCGATGACGATGTACTGTGGCAGACCGACCCCGCGCGCGAGGTCCCAGCCTTTGCGCTGCCGTCCGGCGAGCGCCAGCGCCGGACACGCGTCCGTCATCGAGTGCAGGTCGAGCAGAAAATCGGTCGCATCGTAACAGGCGCGAAGTGCTCTTGCGCGCACAAGCTCGCGTGACCGACCGGGTCCGTCGAGCACTTCCGGCGTCCACACGCGGTTCAAATCCTGGTCGAGGCAGCGCGACGTGTAGGGATCGGCGGGATCGAACGAACGAAAGGCGTCGATGTTGGCGAAGATGAACGTCACCGTGCCCCGCACGGGGCGAAATCCGGCGTCGAGCAAAGCGGCGACCGCAATCGCGCCGCAGACTTCATTGCCGTGCGTCAACGCCTGGATCGTGAGGCGTGGTCCGGGACGCGGCGCCGCGTACTGCCAAACGTAGGGGATACCGGTATTGCCGGCGGCGAAGCGCGACAGATCGGGAACCGCGACGTCGATCGGCGGCGGCGCCGCGGACGGGCGCATCGGGGGCTCCAGGGTGCCGCGGCGGACTACGCCACGCAGAGCCGGTCGCCAAGCCGGCGCAGGAACGCCTCGCAGCGCGCGAGTTGATCCAAGCCGACCCATTCGTTCGGCTGGTGCGCTTGGGCGATATGACCCGGACCGCAGAGGACCGCGGGGATCGCCGCGTTGTGGAACAGCGACGCCTCGCTGGCGAACGACACCTTGCCGAAATCGTGCGTGCCGTTGCACGCCTTGCCGAGTGCCGCGATCTCGCTGTCGCCGGGGGTGTCGAATCCGGGGAGCGACGACAGGTGATCGAACTCGACGTACGTGGCCGGATCGATCGCGTGCATTCCGGGCACCAACTTCGCTGCGAATCGCTCGACGTCGGAAAAAAAGGCCGCTGGATCGTCGAACGGCAGATGGCGAATTTCGAACTCGAACTTGCAGTCGCGCGGAACGATGTTGAGCGCGGTTCCGCCGTGGATCACGCCGACGTGCGCGGTCGAGTAGGGCACGTCGTAGGCGCGATCGTGGTGGCCGGTGTCCCTGAATTCACGCGCCCGCTTGGCGATGTACGCGACGATCTCGCAGGCGATCTGCACAGCATTGACGCCCTTGGGTGTGAGCGACGAATGCGCCTCCAGCCCGCGAACGCGGCAGCGCCAGCTCATCTTGCCCTTGTGCGCGACGACGAGCTGCATGCCGGTCGGTTCGCCGACAATGCAGCCGCCCGGCTTCCATCCTTTGGCGACGACGTCGGCGATCAGCCGCCGCACGCCGATGCAGCCGATCTCCTCGTCGTAGGAGAGCGCGAAATGCAGCGGCCGCGCGAGACCGCGCCGGACGAGCTCCGGCACGAGTGCCAGCGCAGTCGCGGAAAAACTCTTCATGTCGGCGCTGCCGCGGCCGTAAAGCCGGTCGCCTTTGAGCGTCGCTTCGAAAGGCGGCGTGTCCCACGGTTGACCATCCACCGGAACGACGTCGGTATGGCCGGACAGTACGACGCCGTTGATCGTCGCGTTGCCGTCTTGCGCCGGCAGAGTGGCGAACAGGTTGGCCTTGCGTCGATCGTCGTCGTAGGTGAGCGACGTGAGCGCCCCGTACGATTCCAGGTAGGCGCGCGTCCATTCGATCAGCGCCAGATTGGACTCGCGGCTCGTCGTGTCGAAGCCGATCCATTTGCGGATCAGCGGCAGCCCGACGAGATCGTCGGGCCGGACGGCGGGGTCGGGCCGGACCGTGTCGAGCGTGGCGGGGGTGTTCATCGAAAGTACGATCCTGGACACCAGTCTAGCACCGCGGATCGTCCACCCCAAGCGACCGAATCGTCGAACCAACGGCCACGCGTGCTTTCAAACGGAGGTCGATTGCATCGCGCGTAGCATTGCGATTGCCTCTTTTGTTGGGAGAACTCGATGTCGAATGGCTTGCATCGAATCGGTCGCGCCGCGATGATGGCGGTCGCGCTGGCCGTACCGCAGATCAGTGGCGGACAGACGCCGCTGCCGCTCGATCGGATCAAGCTTCCGCCGGGATTCGCGATCGAGCTGGTCGCGCGGGTACCGAATGCACGCGGGATGACGTGGGGCGACAAGGGCACGCTGTTCCTCGGCTCGAACGAGGGCAGCGTCCATGCGCTTACGTTCGCCGCACCGAATGCCGGCGGCACCGCGACGGTACAACGGATCGCCTCGGGCCTGCGCGAGCCGGCGGGCGTCGCATTTCGCAACGGCGCGCTCTATGTGTCGGCGATCAGTCGCATACTGCGCTACGACGGTATCGAGGCCCGGTTGCAATCACCGCCGGCGCCGGTCGTCGTCAGCGACGGCTTTCCAACCGACGGCCATCACGGGCGCAAATTCATCGCGTTCGGGCCGGACGGCAAGCTCTACGTGCCGGTCGGCGCGCCTTGCAACATCTGCGAACCGGACGCGAACCAGTACGCGAACATCCAGCGGATGAATGCCGACGGCTCGCAACGCGAGATCGTCGCGCGCGGCGTGCGCAATTCGGTGGGATTCGACTGGGATCCGCGCACGAAGGAGTTCTGGTTCACCGACAACGGGCGCGACATGCTCGGCGACGATTCGCCGCCCGACGAACTCAATCACGTGACCGCCTTGGGGCAGCATTTCGGCTATCCGTACTGCCACGCCGGCAAGATTCCGGATCCCGAGTTCGGCGAACGGCATGCGTGCAGCGAATTCGCCCCGCCGGCCATGAATCTCGGGCCGCATGTGGCGGCGCTCGGCATGCGGTTCTACACCGGCACGCAATTTCCCGCCACTTATCGGAATCAGATTTTCATTGCCGAGCACGGATCGTGGAATCGCAGCCACAAGATCGGCTATCGCGTCACGCTGGTGCGCGTCGATGCCGCCGGCAAGGCAGTGTCCTACGAACCGTTTGCCGAGGGCTGGTTGCAGGGCGAGAGTGCGTGGGGGCGGCCGGCGGACGTGCTGGTGGCGCCGGACGGATCGCTGCTCGTGTCGGACGACGGCGCAGGCGCGATCTATCGCATCCGTTACAAAGGCTGAAAGAAATCGCCGGCGACAGGGAGGCTAAACCCGGCGTCTGGATCTGGGCGCTGCCGCCGATGATCGGCGGTTGACCCGCACGACCGAACCCCCAATACTCGGGCTCGCGCGATCGAATACCTCGACGCGGGGACCAAGTAACGTGGCAGACACGCTCGAAAACCGACCGGTGCAGCGCAGACTGACCGCGATCCTCTCGGCCGACGTCGCCGATTACAGCGGCTTGATGGAGGCCGACGAGACTGGGACGCTCGAGCGGCTGAAGGTCAACCGAAGCCGCGTCTTCGATCCCTGCGTTGCTGCGCACGGCGGCCGTCTCGTCAAGCTCATGGGCGACGGCGCGCTGGTCGAGTTCACGAGCGTCATCGCGGCCGTCAACTGTGCGCTCGAAATCCAGGAAGCGACGGCCCGCGCAGAACCCGAGCACGTCGAAGCAAAACGCATCCGCTACCGCATCGGCATCAATCTCGGCGACGTGATCGTCGAAGGCGACGACCTATATGGCGAAGGCGTCAACGTCGCCGCGCGGCTGCAGACGATCGCGCCGATCGGCGGTATCGCGCTGTCGGCCACGGTACGCGATCAGGTGGCGGGCAAGGTGCCGTGCTCGTTCGAGGATCTGGGCGAGCATACGGTCAAGAGCCTCCAGCGCCCGGTGCATGTCTTCGTCCTGCGCCCGGCCGGGCATATGCGGGTCGAAGACCGCAAGGTGGAAGCCGAGCGTCGCGTGTCCATTTGCGTCCTTCCGTTCGCCAACATGAGCGGCGATCCGGAGCAGGAGTATTTCTCGGACGGCATCACCGAGGACATCATCACCGATTTGAGCAAGGTCTCCGCGCTTTGGGTCGTTGCGCGCAACACGGCCTTCACGTTCAAGGGCAAGCACGTCGACGTGCCGCAGGTCGCACGGCAGCTCAAGGTGGGACACGTGCTCGAGGGCAGCGTGCGCAAGGCGGGTGGGCGCGTGCGCATCACGGCGCAACTGATCGACGGTGCCATCGGCGGTCATGTG
>CATPAO010000021.1 GCA_955652025.1 Casimicrobiaceae bacterium | reverse complement strand
GCTCGCCACGGACTACACCGACATTTGGTGGACGCCGAGCGAATCCGGCTGGGGAATGAATGTCATCCAGTCGGAAAACTTCATGTTCGTCACGTTCTTTATCTACGGCGCGGATCACAAGCCGACTTGGTACACCGCCGATTTGTCGCTCGATAGCAGCGGCGCCTATAGCGGCTCGCTCTATGCGACCACGGGCACCTATTACGCGCTGCCGTGGGGCACCGGCGACGCCACGGCGCAGCAGGTGGGCTCGGCGTCGTTTCGTCCGAGCACGTCGAACACCTACCAGGCGACGATGACGTACGTGGTCAGCAGCGTCGGCACGGTCGTCAAAGCCGTCGAGCGGCAGACGCTGACCGCGATCACGATCGGGGGCCTCTACACAGGAGGCATGTCGGCGTCGCAGACCAGCTGCAACAATTCGTCGAGCAACGGCTCGTACACGGGCACCTACGGTTTGCAGGTCACGCAGACCAATGCGGGCGCAGTGACGCTGTCGTTCACCTATCCGAATTATGCGTGCCAGATGACGGGAACACTCGCCCTGCATGGTGGCCAATACACGATCAGCGCTGCCAGTTACGCGTGTACGCAGAGCGGATCGACGGTGTTTTCGGCGACGGCCGATCTGTCCGAAGTCAAGGCCACATCGCTGGGCATCGAGGGGCGCTGGGTTTCCGCCGTGGGCAATGGCTGCATCGAAAGTGCGCAGTTCTCGGCGGTGCTGAATTAATGGCTTGTCACGGGCCCCCGGGGCGCATCTGTCGCACGCCCTCGAACAGGGCGATCGCCGCCGCCGCCGCCGCGTTCAGCGACTCGGTGCCACCCGGCATCGGAATCGTGACGCGCTGATCGGCCGCGCCGGTCAGTTGCGCCGACAATCCGGCGCCTTCATTGCCGATCGCGAACGCGAGCGGCCGCACGAGTTTCGCTCGGAACAGATCAGTGCCCCCGTGGAGGACCAGCGCGATGACGCGTCCAGCGGCGGCGCGAAACGACGCAACCCAGGCCGCAAGATCGACGTCCTCGACGACCGTCGTCAGAAAATGCGCGCCCTGCCCCGCCCGCAACACTTTCGGCGACCAGGCGAACGCGCAATGTCTCGACATCAGCACCTGTCCGACACCGGCCGCGGCGGCGGTGCGCAGGATCGTGCCGACGTTACCGGGATCCTGCAAGTCTTCGAGCAACAGGCAGAACTCCGCCGGCGGCGGTAGCGTCGATCGCGGTGTGCGGATGACCGCGAGCACGCCGACCTCGACCGGCAGCGCCGCGATGGCAGCGAACAGCGTTGCGGGAACGACCAGCGCATCGGCGGACGGCACGCGCCGCGCCAGCGCAGCGATCGCCGGCACGGTGAGCGCGTCGTCGGCGACGATCAGTGTTTCGGGGGGACCGACGCGATCGCAATAAACCGTGACGAGATGCTCGCCTTCCAGGATGCAACGTCCGGTCTTGCGCCGATCGCGCGACGACTGAGCGAGCCGCGCCGCCTCGTTGACGCGTGGATTTTGCGGCGACGTAACGCGATGCATCGGGCAGGCCGGAGTGCGAGGCCGGCGGCGACTCAGCGCGCAGTCTTCACGGCCGCCGGAGAAGGCGCCTTTGCGCCCGAGGATTGGAGCTGGAACAGGACCTCGTCGTGCTTGATCATCCCGAGCTCGCTTCGCGCGCGCTCCTCGACCGCCTCGTAGCCGGTCTTGAGGTCGCGGACGTCGGCGTCCAGCGCATCGTTGCGGACCTTGAGCTTGGCGTCGGCGTCGCGTTGCAGTGCCACCTGCCGGTCGTATTCGCGGACCTGCAGCCAACCGCCTTTCCCCAGCCACATCGGGTACTGGAGCGCGACGATCAGCGCAACGAAGATGTAGGCGAGGATGCGCACGATGGCGACAGTCTAGCGGAGGTTGAAGAACGCCGCTCGGCCGGCATAGCGCGCGGCGTCGCCCAGGTCCTCTTCGATCCGCAACAGCTGGTTGTATTTGGCGATGCGCTCCGAGCGCGACAGCGAGCCGGTCTTGATCTGCCCGGCGTTCGTCGCCACGGCGATGTCGGCGATGATCGAGTCCTCGGTCTCCCCGGAGCGGTGCGACACAACGGCCGTGTAGCCGGCGCGGTGGGCCATCGTGATCGCGGCGAACGTTTCCGACAGCGTGCCGATCTGGTTGATCTTGATCAGGATCGAGTTGGCGATGCCGCGCCCGATCCCTTGCTTCAGGAGCTTGGTATTGGTGACGAAGATGTCGTCGCCGACGAGTTGGACCCTCTTGCCGACACGCTCGGTCAGGTATTTCCAACCCTCCCAATCGTGCTCGGACATGCCGTCCTCGATGCTGATGATCGGATACTTGTCCACCCAGGCCGCCAGAACGTCGGCGAATTGCTCGGGCATGAGCGCGCGGTTCTCGGCCTCCAGGTGGTAGCGGCCCTCCTTGAAGAATTCGCTCGCCGCGCAATCGAGAGCGAGCGCGATGTCGGTGCCGGGCGTGTAGCCGGCTTGCTCGATCGCCTCGACCAACAGCTGCAACGCGGACTCGTTCGACGGCAGGTCGGGCGCGAAGCCGCCCTCGTCGCCGACGGTTGTCGGCATGCCGCGCTCGTCGATCAGCTTTTTGAGTCGATGGAAGACTTCCGCCCCGTAGCGGAGCGCCTCGCGGAACGTGGGCGCGCCGAGCGGCACGATCATGAATTCCTGCAAGTCGATCTTGTTGTTGGCGTGCGCGCCGCCGTTGATCACGTTCATTTGCGGGACCGGTAGCTGCATCTCGCCGGCGCCGCCGAGATAACGATAAAGCGGCAACGACGATTCCTCGGCGCCGGCCTTGGCCACCGCGCACGACACCGCGAGTATCGCGTTGGCGCCGAGCCGGGCCTTGTTCTCGGTGCCGTCCAGGTCGATCAGCGTGCGATCGATCAGGCTCTGCTCGGTCGCGTCGAGGCCGAGGATCGCTTCGCAGATTTCGGTGTTGACGTTCTCGACCGCCTTGGTCACCCCCTTGCCGAGGTAGCGCTTCGGATCGCCATCGCGCAATTCGATCGCTTCCTTCGATCCGGTCGACGCGCCCGACGGCACTGCGGCGCGGCCGGATACGCCGGATTCGAGAACGACATCGGCCTCGACCGTCGGATTGCCGCGCGAATCGAGAATCTCGCGCGCGATGACGTCGACGATCGCGCTCATCGGGCGGCCCTCATAGTACGTCTCCGGAGACGCGGTCCTGGCGTTCGTAGTCGCAGATGTGCCAGTCGGCGATCTCGCGGAGCTTGGCGACGACGTCCACGTGCGCCGGATGTGGCCCATAGGCGTCCAGGTCGGCGCGGGTCTTGAACGCCATGTTGATGCCGAAATCGTAGGCGATCGGGCGGTCCGTCGTGTTCCAGCCGCATTCGAAACGCGTGACGCCGTGGACCTTGCGCTCCAGCGCCTCAAACTGCGTCTGCCACGCGCGAACGCGCGGGTCGGCACGCGTGATGCCGGGCTTGAGCTTGATCAGCACGAGATGAACGAACACGGTTCCTCCTTACGCATGCGTACCTGTCATCATTTCATTTTCTGGAAAGCCGGCGCGCTTGACCGTCGCGTCCAACGTCTTCAGCGTCGCCAGGAGCGGCCGCATCAGTCCGAGCGGCCAAGCATTGGGTCCGTCCGACAACGCGCGCTCGGGATCGGGATGCGTCTCCATGAAGAGCCCCGCGACGCCGGCGGCGATCGCGGCGCGCGCGAGCACCGGCACGAACTCGCGCTGCCCGCCCGACGACGTGCCCTGGCCGCCGGGTAGCTGCACCGAATGCGTCGCGTCGAACACGACCGGGCATCCGGTATCGCGCATGATCGCGAGCGCACGCATGTCGGTGATCAGGTTGTGATAACCGAAGGACGCACCGCGCTCGCACACGAGAATGTTGTCGGTACCGCTCGCCGCCTTCGCCTTGGCGACGACCTGCTTCATGTCGTCCGGCGCGAGGAACTGACCTTTCTTGATGTTGACGGCCTTGCCGGCCGCCGCGACCGCCTGGATGAAATCGGTCTGGCGGCATAGAAACGCGGGCGTCTGCAGCACGTCGACCACCGCCGCGGCGGCAGGAATCTCCTCGATCGTGTGGACGTCGGTCAGCACCGGAACGCCGACATGGCGCCGGACGTCGGCGAGCACCCGGAGCCCCTCGTCCATGCCGGGCCCGCGAAACGACGCGTGCGAGCTTCGATTCGCCTTGTCGTACGACGACTTGAAGATGAACGGAATCTCAAGGTCGGCGCAGATCGTTTTCAGTTCGCCGGCAACGTCCAGTTGAAATTGCCGCGATTCGACGACACACGGCCCGGCGATCAGGAAAAACGGGCGATCGAGACCGACGTCGAAGCCGCAGAGCTTCATCAATTTGCCCTGCGGGGACCGCGACGCGGCAATAGCGGGATGTCGTACATTTCAACGTCGTTCCCGCGAAGGCGGGAACCCAGTGTCGTTTACCAAAAGCCGCCGGGTCCCCGCGTGCGCGGGGACGACGAAGCAAGCGCGTTGCATCGTCCGCTGTCCATGGCTAGATCGACGCCACGAGCTCGGCGACCGCGCTCGCGGCATTGCCCTGCGCGCGCCGCCGCTCCTCGAGCGCGGCGCGGATGAATCCGACGAACAGCGGATGGCCGCGGCGCGGGTTCGACGTGAATTCCGGATGGAACTGGCAACCGAAAAACCAGGGGTGCTGCGGCAGCTCGACCATCTCGCACAAGTCACCGGCCGCTTCGCTTTTCGCCCAGGCGCTGACGGTCAAGCCGGCGGCCTGAATGCGCGGCAGGTAATGGTTGTTGACTTCGTAGCGATGCCGGTGGCGCTCGGCGACGCGCGTCGATCCATAGATCCGCTGCGCCAGCGTGCCCGGCACGACCTCGCACGGCTGACCGCCCAAGCGCATCGTCCCGCCCAGATCGGAACCCACGCTCCGCCGCTCGATCGAGCCGTCGCGGTTCTGCCATTCGGTGATCAGCGCGATCACCGGATGCGGCGTGGTGGGATCGAATTCCGTGCTATTGGCATCGGTGAGCCCGGCGACGTGTCGCGCATATTCGATGACGGCAAGCTGCATGCCGAGACAGATGCCGAGATACGGAATGTTGTTCTCGCGCGCGTGGCGGATCGCCGCGACCTTCCCCTCCACGCCGCGCTTGCCGAAACCACCCGGCACCAGCACGGCGTCCATGCCTCGCAAGCCGTCGATGCCGTCGCGCTCGATCGCCTCGGAGTCGACGTAATGGATGTTGACCCTCGACCGCGTATGAATGCCGGCGTGGATCAAGGCCTCGGACAGCGACTTGTAGGACTCGGTCAGGTCGACGTACTTGCCGACCATCGCGATGTTCACCGCATGCTCGGGATGCTCGAGCGCGTCGACCAGCCGGTTCCATGTCGACAAGTCGGCCGGCGGGGGGTCGATCGCGAGCTTTTTGCAAACGATGACGTCCAATCCTTCCGCATGCAACGCGGCCGGAATCTTGTAGATCGAATCGGTGTCGAGCGCCGGGATCACGGCATCGGGCGCGACGTTGGTGAATAGCGCGATCTTCCGGCGGTCGCCTTCGGGGATCGGCCGGTCGGCGCGGCACAGTACGACATCGGGCTGGATGCCGATCTCGCGCAACTCCTTCACCGAGTGCTGCGTCGGCTTGGTCTTCATCTCGCCTGCCGTCGGAATGTACGGCACGAGCGTCAAGTGGATGTAGCAGACGTTTTCGCGGCCTTGCGTAATGCCCATCTGCCGGATAGCCTCGAGGAACGGCAGCGATTCGATGTCGCCGACGGTTCCGCCGACTTCCACCACCATCACCTCCGCCTCGGTTCCGTTCATCTCGGCGCCGAGTTGGATCCAGTTCTTGATTTCGTCGGTGATGTGCGGAATCACCTGCACGGTGCCGCCCAGGTAGTCGCCGCGGCGTTCCTTGCGAATCACGCTTTCGTAGATCTGCCCGGTCGTGAAATTGTTGCGCTTCGCCATCTTGACGTCGGTGAAGCGCTCGTAATGGCCGAGGTCGAGGTCGGTCTCGGCGCCGTCGTCGGTGACGAAAACCTCGCCGTGCTGGAACGGCGACATCGTGCCCGGATCGACGTTGATGTAAGGATCGAGCTTGAGATTGGTGACGCGGACGCCACGGGAGGCGAGAATCGCGGCCAGCGACGCGGCGGCGATGCCCTTCCCGAGCGAGGAAACGACGCCACCGGTCACGAAGACGAACTTGGTCATCGGAGGACCCCGGAAATTCCGCATTTTACCGGAACGTCCTCCGCGAGCCAACCGCGACAGCGTATCGAGCAAGCGTTATAGTGACAGTCCCGCTTTCATCCGCGCGCGCGTCGGGTCGCGGCCCACCAGCGCCAGCACGGCGTCGATCGCCGGCGTCTGCGCCGTTCCGGCGACGAGCATCCGCAGTGCCATCATGATCTGCGGCGGCTTCAATCCATGCCGTGCCGCCGCGCTTTTCAATGCTGCGCCGATCGTCTCGCGCGTCCACGGTGTCGTCGCAAACTCGCCGTGCAGTTCCATTAATGCGGCCCGGTTAGCCGGTGTCACCATTTCCGCCACCTTGATTGCCGGCACTTGCGGCGCTGCATAAAAATAGCGCGCCGCCTCGGCCATCTCGACCAACGTCGCGGCGCGATCGCGCAACAGCGCGGCCACCGCGGGCAGCGGCGGTTCCGCGCCGATTGCGATTCCGGCCGCCTCGAGAAACGGTGCCAGCTTCGCCCCCAACGCCTCGTCCGGCAGCCGCTTGAGATGCTCGTGGTTGAGCCAACGGAGCTTTTCGGGATCGAAGCGTCCCGGCGACGGCGTCAGTCCCACCAAGTCGAACCAGGCGACGAATTG
Organism: Casimicrobiaceae bacterium; assembly: GCA_955652025.1. GTDB lineage: Bacteria > Pseudomonadota > Gammaproteobacteria > Burkholderiales > Casimicrobiaceae > VBCG01. The sequence goes on along the minus strand of CATPAO010000021.1, from coordinate 7,761 downwards.
TTCGCGCGAGAACACTTCGTCGTCGCCGTGCGACCAGCCGAGACGCGCGAGGTAGTTGACCACGGCGTCGGCGAGATAGCCGTCGTCGCGGTACTGCAGCACGCCGCGCGCGCCGTGCCGCTTCGACAGCCGCTCGCCGGCCGGGGTCAGCACGGTGGGCAGGTGCGCGTAGACGGGCAGCGCTGCGCCGAGTGCGCGCAGAATGTTGATCTGTCGCGGCGTGTTGTTGACGTGGTCGTCGCCGCGAATGACATGCGTGATTCTCATATCGAGGTCGTCGACGACGACGCAGAAATTATAGGTCGGCGTGCCGTCGGAGCGCGCGATGACGAGGTCGTCCAGCTCGGCGTTGGCGATCTCGATCCGCCCCTTGACAGCATCGTCCCACACCACGACGCCTGCATCGGGATTGCGAAAGCGGATGACCGGCGGCACGTCCGGCGGCGGTGTTTTTCCTGCGGCGTTCTCGGGACGCCAGCGGCCGTCGTAGCGCGGCTTCTCGCCGCGCGCGGTCTGCGCGGCGCGGAGCGCATCCAGCTCTTCCGTCGTCGTGTAGCAGCGATATACGAGGCCGCGCGCCAGCATGTCGGAGAGCACCGCGCGATAGCGATCCATCCGCCGCATCTGGAAATACGGACCTTCGTCGTAGTCGAGACCGAGCCACGCCATCGCGTCGACGATCCCCTTCACGGATTCGGGCGTCGAGCGCTCGAGGTCGGTGTCCTCGATCCGCAGAATGAACGCGCCCTGCCGACGGCGCGCGAACGCCCATCCGAAAAGCGCGGAACGGATGTTGCCGAGATGGAGAAATCCGGTCGGACTCGGCGCGAAGCGGGTGCGAACAGCTGTCACTTTGGCGCTCGTTTTTTCCAAGTGTCTCAGCGCCGCCGCAGGGCCGCCCCAAGACGGCGGCGGAAACATCCTACCGCACGAAGTATCGTGGGAGGCGCGACGCGCCGACCGCAACTTCGCGTGGAGCCCATTACGGCTGCCAGCGCAAATCGAGCGTCGACGGCATCGCCGGGTTCGTGGGTTCCGGATGCACGCTGACCGGTCCCGGCGAATGACCGTGCGCCCAGAAGCGCGTCGTGCGTCGCGCTTCGGCCTCGTTCGCGTTGACCGGGAAGGTCTCGTAATTGCGCCCGCCGGGATGGACGACATGGTAGGTGCAACCACCGAGCGCCCGCTGCGACCACGTGTCGACGAGGTCGAACGTAAGCGGTGCCTGGACGCCGATCGTCGGATGCAACGCCGAGGGCGGATTCCAGGCGCGAAACCGCACGCCGGCGACGAACTCGCCGGGAACGCCGGTCGGCGTGAGCGGCAGCGCGCGTCCATTGCAGGTGACCACGTGCCGCCCGCCGATCATGCCGGTCACCTTCGCCTGCAACCGCTCGACCGACGAGTCGACGAATCGCGACGTGCCGGTGGTGCTCGTCTCCTCGCCCAGCACGTGCCACGGCTCGATCGCTTGCCGCAACTCGATCGTCACGCCCGCGTAGCTCGTGGTGCCGAAGCGCGGAAAACGGAATTCGACGAACGGCTCGAACCAATGCGGCGAGAATTCGTAGCCGAAGCGATTGAGGTCGGTGACGACGTCGCGCATGTCGGTGGCGACGAAATGCGGCAACAGCCAGCGGTCGTGCAGCGCGGTTCCCCACCGGATCAGCGCCCCTTCGTAGGGCTCACGCCAGAAGCGTGCGACCAACGCGCGCAGCAACAGCATCTGGACGGCGCTCATTCGCGCGTGAGGGGGCATCTCGAAAGCGCGGAATTCCAACAGTCCCAACCGGCCGGTGGGACTGTCGGGCGAATAGAGCTTGTCGACCGAGAATTCCGCCCGATGCGTGTTGCCGGTCAGATCGGTCAGCAGATTGCGCAGCAAGCGGTCGGTGAGCCACGGCGACGCCGCACTCGTGCCGTCTTTCTGCTTTCGCACGAGTTGCTGGAATGCAATCTCCAACTCGTAGATGCGGTCGTCGCGCGCCTCGTCGACGCGCGGTGCCTGCGACGTCGGACCGACGAACATCCCGGCGAACAAGTACGACAGCGCCGGATGGTTTTGCCAATAGGTGATCAGGCTCCGCAGCAGGTCCGGCCGGCGCAGCAGCGGACTGTCGGGCGGCGCCGCGCCGCCGAGCGTGACGTGATTGCCGCCGCCGGTCCCCATGTGGCGCCCATCGAGCATGAATTTTTCGGTGCCGAGCCGCGTCTGCCGCGCTTCCTCGTACAGCACGGTCGTCGTCTCGATCAGATCGTGCCATGACGCCGCCGGATGGATGTTGACCTCGATGACGCCGGGATCGGGCGTGACCAGGAGCGCGTTCACGCGCGCATCGCGCGGCGGTGGGTAGCCCTCGATCGCCACGGCAACGTCGAGTGCGCGCGCGACGTTCTCGACTTGCGCGGCGAGCTCCGCGTACGACGCGATCCGCGTGAGCGGCGGCATGAACACCCGTACGTGACCGCCACGGACCTCGACGGTCAGCGCGGTCCTGATCACCGCGGGTAGAGCGTCGCCTCGCGCGCGCCCCTTGGATTGCATCGCGTCGCGCCTTTTGAGCGGCGCGTGCGGCGCGAACGGATCGATCGGTCCTTCGTGCTCATCGTCAGGCACGGTATCCGGCAACGCGCCAAGCGGCAGGCGCAATCCGAGCGGCGAATCGCCGACCGTCAGATAAAGCCGCTCGCGGCGCAACGGCCAGCGGCTCGTTTCCCAGACGATATCCCCGGCCTCGTCGTTCGCGGTTGTCGCCTTGAGCGGCAACACGAACCCCGCCGGCTTGTCGAGCCCGCCACGGAGCAGCCGGGCGAGCCGCGCGCGCTCCTCCGATTGCGAGAGGTCGGCGTTGAGCGGATCGACATCGGCGGGCAGCGCCGCCTCCTGTTGCAGAAGTTGCGCCACGTCCTCGTACGCGGTGATGACGTAATCGGGCGGCAGGCCGAGCGCCTCGGCGAGTCGGTGCGCGAAATCGCGACCGGTATCGAGCGTCGAGGCTCCGGCGACGCTCGTGTCGGCCAACCACATATCGTCACGCCAAAGCGCTTCGCCGTCGACGCGCCAATAGATCCCCAGCGACCAGCGCGGCAGAGGCTCGCCCGGATACCACTTGCCCTGGCCCTGGTGCAGCAGGCCCCCCGGCGCAAATCGCTTCTTGAGCCGCCGTTGCAGGGCCTCGGCAAGATCGCGTTTTTTCGGCGACATCGCGACGTAATTCCATTCGGGGCCGTCCATGTCGTCGATCGATACGAACGTCGGCTCGCCGCCTTGCGTCAATCGCACGTCGTGGAGGACGAGATCGTCGTCGACGCGCTGGCCCAACGTCTGGATCGCATTCCATTGCGGTTCGCTGTAGGGCTTGGTGACGCGCGGATCCTCATGGATGCGCGTGACTTGCATCGTGACGTCGAACCGCGTCTCGCAGACATCGGTGTAGCCGATCACCGGCGCCGCATTGCCGGGATCGGCGGTGCACGCGAGCGGCAGATGGCCTTCGCCGGCCAAGAGGCCCGACGTCGGGTCGAATCCGATCCAACCGGCGCCGGGGATGTAGGCCTCCGCCCAGGCGTGCAAGTCGGTGAAATCGCGGTCGGTCCCCGCGGGCCCGTCGAGCGGCTTCAGGTCGGCCTTCAATTGAATGAGATAGCCCGACGCGAAACGCGCGGCAATGCCGAGAGCGCGCAGGATCTGCACCAGCAGCCAACCGCTGTCGCGGCACGAACCGCATGCGCGCTCGAGCGTCTCTTCCGGCGTCTGCACACCGGGCTCCATCCGCACCAGGTAACGGATTTCGCGCTGCAGCTCCTGGTTCAACCGCACCATCATGTTGACGCTCGACTCGTCCCGCCGAATCGAGGCACGGAACGCGTCGATCCACCGGGCGAGCCGCGGCGTCAGCGGCGACGTTTCCAGGAACGGGATCAATTCCTTCGCGAGCGCGCCTGAATAGGCGAACGGATAACCCTCGGCGTAGGGCTCGACAAAAAAGTCGAACGGATTGGTGACCGTCAAATCCGCGGTCAGGTCGACGGTGATGTCGAGCCTGCCGGTCCGCTCCGGAAACACCAGCCGTGCGAGCCAGTTGCCATACGGATCCTGTTGCCAATTGACGAAGTGATTTTCAGGCTCGACCGAGAGCGAATAGCCGAGTACCGGCGTGCGGCAATGCGGGGCCGGCCGCAGGCGGATTTCGTGCGGCGAGAGATTGACCAGCCGATCGAACCGGTAAGTCGACCGATGTAACAGCGCGACGCGGATCGCCATCGAAACGAGCGGTCGCTAGGTCCAATCGGGGTCGGGCAGCTGCGCGAACACGCGCCGCAATCCCTCGCCCCACTGCGAATGGACCATCTGGAAATAGGGGTCTGTCTCGTCGACGCGGCGCTGCAATTTGATCTTGAGCGAGTCCGCCTCGTAGGCGAGCAGGTCGATTGGCAATCCCACCGAAATGTTCGAGCGCATCGTCGAATCGAACGAGACGATCGTGCATTTCGTGGCATCGACCAGCGACGTGCGGCGGTTCACCACGCGGTCGATCACGGGCTTGCCGTATTTCGATTCGCCGATCTGAAAGTAGCAGGTGTCGGCGGTGGCCTCGATGAAGTTGCCTTCGCTATAGACTTCGAACAGCCGATGCGGCTCGCCGCGAATTTGCCCGCCGACGATGAAATTCGCCGACGAATCGATGTTGTTCTGCGACAGATAGGGCCCGTCGCGCGTCTTGACTTCGCGGAGCGCGTCGCCCAACAGCCCTGCGACGTCGAACATCGACTCGGCATTCCACATGTTGGGGACCTTGTCGCCGCTACGCGCCCGCAGCTCGAGCACGTTGACGGCGTTCTGCGTGATCGACAGGTTGCCCGACGACAGCGTCACGATCACGCGGTCGCCGTCGCGGTGGAACACCCGCATCTTCGAGAAGCGGGCGATCTGGTCGACGCCGGCGTTCGTGCGGGAGTCCGACGCGAAGATCATTCCCGCGTCGAGCGACATTGCAACGCAATAAGTCATGGCTGTGGTGAGCGAGGACCGCGATGCGCCCGCGCGAAAAGGATCGATTTTACCGGAACGGCTCCGTCAGCCTCGGTGCGCAGATCAGTTGGTCGGAACGAGGAACACGCGGCTGATCTCGCCGCCCAGCGCGGCGATTCGTTCGAGGAAGTCCACCAGGTACTCGTGGAGCCCGAAGTCGATCATTTCGTCCAGGCGCCCGAAATGCAGGCGCGCGTGCAGCTCGCCGGCCTGGCGCGACAGCTCGCGGCTGTTCTCGTCGCACAGGATGTCGAGCGTCTCGTAGATGAAATTCATGCAGCTGTGCAGCGATCGCGGCATGTCCGCGCGCAGGACCAGAAGCTCGGCCACGCGATGCGGCGAAATGACGTCGCTGTAGATCTTGCGGTACGCCTCGAAGCCCGACACCGACGTCAGCAGCGACTGCCACTGATAGTAATCGACGGCGCCGCCGACGTCCGTCACCGACGGCAACAGGATGTGATATTTGGTGTCCAGAATGCGGGCGGTGTTGTCGGCGCGCTCGATGTGCGTGCCGAGCCGAATGAAGTGATACGCCTCGTCGCGCAGCATCGTGCCGAACGTCACGCCGCGAAACAGGTGCGAGCGCATTTTCACCCAGTCGCAGAAATCGGAGAAGCCGCCGGCCTCGATTCGCTCGTAATCGTAAGCCCGCATATCGAGCCACGCCGAGTTCAGGTCCTCGTACATCTCGGACGTGATCGCGCCGCGAACCGAGCGGGCCGATTCGCGGGCCGCGCGCAGACAGCAGAAGATCGACGACGGGTTCGTGCTGTCGATAATCATATATCTCAGCACGGTATCGGCGCTCACGCCGGATTGCCGCTCGTAGTAAGCAGTGGCAAGCCCCGAGGTGACCAAGGGGACCGCCCACGGCTCGGCCCACGACAGGCCCGGTTCGTGCATTTCATATGGCAAGAGCGACGTTCGGTAGGTGACGTCGAGGAGCCGCGCGGTGTTTTCCGCGCGCTCGATATGACGCGCCATCCAATAGAGTTCGTTTGCGGTTCGGGAGAGCATGGTTCGTCTATTGCGCGAGGACCCAGGTGTCCTTGGTGCCGCCGCCCTGCGACGAATTGACGACCAGCGATCCCGGCCGCAGTGCGACGCGGGTCAAACCGCCGGGGACCAAATCGATGTCCGTCCCCGACAACACGTAGGGGCGGAGGTCGATGTGGCGCGGCGCCACGCCGGATTCGACGAACGTCGGGCAGGTCGACAAGGCCAGCGTCGGTTGGGCGATGTATTTCTCCGGGGCGGCGTTGATCCGTTGGCGGAACGCCTCGATCTCGGCCTTGGTGGCGGCCGGGCCGATCAGCATGCCGTAACCGCCCGCGCCGTGCACCTCCTTCACGACCAGCTCGGACAAATGCGCGAGCGCGTGTTCGCGATCCTGGGGCCGATGCAGCATGTAGGTCGGCACGTTGTTGAGGATCGGGGCCTCTGTCAGGTAGAAGCGAATCATGTCCGGCACGTAGGGATAGATGGACTTGTCGTCTGCGACGCCGGTGCCGATCGCGTTGGCGAGCGTGACCCTTCCGGCGCGATAGGCCGAGAACAGCCCCGGCACCCCCAGCATCGAATCCGGTCGGAACGCTTGCGGATCGAGATAGTCGTCGTCGACGCGGCGATAGATCACGTGCACGCGCTGCGGACCGCGCGTCGTCCGCATGAAGACCGTGTCGTTCTGAACGAACAGGTCGATACCCTCGACCAGCTCCACGCCCATCTGCTGCGCCAGGAACGCGTGCTCGAAATACGCGGCGTTGTACGCGCCGGGCGTCAGCAGGGCCACCGTGGGTCGCTCTTCACCGGCGGGCGCGACGGTGCGCAGGTTCTCGAGCAACAGGTCCGGATAGTGCTGGATCGGCCGGATGAGGCGCGTGGCGAAAAGCTCGGGGAAAAGCCGCATCATCATCTTGCGGTTTTCGAGCATGTAGGAGACGCCGGAGGGAACGCGCAGGTTGTCCTCCAGCACGTAGTAGTCGCCCTCGCCGGCACGCACGACGTCGACGCCCGCGACGTGCGCGTAGATGCCGCTGGGCACGTCTATGTCGGCCATTTCGCGCCGGTACTGCGCGTTCGAAAGCACGCGTTCGGCTGGCACGGTGCCCGACTTCAGGATCGCCTGGTCGTGATAAATGTCATGCAGGAACAGATTCAGCGCATGCACACGCTGCCGCAGCCCGGCTTCGAGCGTCGTCCATTCGTTCGCCGGAATGATGCGCGGCACGAGATCGAATGGGATCAACCGCTCGGTGCCGGATTCCTCGCCGTACACCGCGAACGTGATTCCGACACGATGAAACGCGCGCTCCGCCTCGCCCCGTTTTTGCGCAATCCGATCCGGTGTCGTTCGATCGAGCCAATCGGCGAATGCCCGGTAATGGGGCCGGACCTGGCCGTCCGGACCCAACATTTCGTCGTAGGGAGGGGGGAACATGCAAATTTGTGCGACGCGGTTGGCGGAATTAAGCAAGCGGCAAGCCATCGCCGGAAGTCCTTTGGCGGCAGCGGCTTAGGCCCGCCCGACCCATTGCCATGCCCCGCGACCGAGTCATCCGGGGGCAATTTTTGCACACAAACGGTGCAACTGCGTCCTGGACAGGACTCTACAGCACGTTTTGCCGCGTTTGCCGCGCCCTAGACGCTATGGTTAAATCGCGGCTCCTGTCTGGGTTCGCGGGGCGGTTAGCTCAGTGGTAGAGCACTGCCTTCACACGGCAGGG